>NZ_JBSGTR010000058.1:0-38803 GCF_053607505.1 Rhodococcus sp. NPDC055112 | reverse complement strand
GTTGACGGGTCCGCAGACCCGTCAACCGCGCACAGGCGCGAAGCGCAACTCTACAGCGCGGCCTTGTCGCGGGACTTGCTGCGCGAGCGCTCGCGGGCGCGGTCGGTCTGCGACAGGTGCACCTTGCGGACGCGGACGACCTCGGGGGTGACCTCGACGCACTCGTCGCCTGCGCAGAACTCCATGGCGCCCTCGAGCTCGAGCTTGATCGGCTTGGCCAGGGTCTCCATCACGTCGGCGGAGGACTGACGCATGTTGGTCAGCTTCTTCTCGCGGGTGACGTTGATGTCGAGGTCTTCCTGACGCGGGTTGATGCCCACGACCATGCCCTCGTAGGTGTCCGCGCCGGGCTCGACGAAGAAGGTGCCGCGGTCGGCGAGCTGGATCATCGCGAACGGGGTCACCGAGCCGGTGCGGTCGGAGACGAGCGAACCGGTGTGGCGGGCGCGGATCTCGCCCGCCCACGGCGCGTAGCCGTGGAAGACGGCGTTGGCGATGCCGGTACCGCGGGTCTCGGTGAGGAAGTCGGTACGGAAACCGATCAGGCCGCGCGAGGGAACGATGAACTCCATCCGGACCCAGCCGGCGCCGTGGTTGGCCATCTGGACCATCTTGCCCTTGCGGTTCGCCAGGAGCTGGGTGATGGCGCCGAGGTACTCCTCGGGGCTGTCGATGGTCAGCTCCTCGAAGGGCTCGTGCACCTTGCCGTCGACCTGACGGGTGACCACCTGCGGCTTGCCGACGGTCATCTCGAAGCCCTCGCGGCGCATCTGCTCGACCAGGATGGCCAGCGCCAGCTCACCACGACCCTGCACCTCCCAGGCGTCGGGGCGGCCGATGTCGAGGACCTTGAGCGAGACGTTGCCGACGAGCTCCTGATCGAGACGCGACTTGATCATGCGGGCGGTCAGCTTGTGTCCGCTGACCCGGCCGACGAGCGGCGAGGTGTTGGTTCCGATGGTGACGGAGATGGCGGGCTGGTCGACGGTGATCCGCGGCAGCGCGACCGGGTTCTCCAGGTCGGCGAGGGTGTCGCCGATCATGATGTCGGGGAAGCCTGCGACGGCGACGATGTCACCTGCGACCGCGACCTCGCCCGGCTGACGCTCGACGCCGACGGTCTGCAGCAGCTCGGTGATCTTGGTCTTGGTGACAACGGGCTCACCGTCGACCTCACGCATCCAGGACACGGTCTGGCCCTTGCGGAGCTCGCCGTTGTGGATGCGGACCAGCGCGAGCCGGCCGAGGAAGGCGGAGGCGTCGAGGTTGGTGACGTGCGCCTGCAGCGGGGCATCGACCGAGCCCTTGGGCGCGGGGACGTTCTCCATCAGGACCTCGAACAGCGCGTCGAGGTTCTCGGCGTCGGGGGCCTGGCCGTTCTCGGGCTGGACCTTGCTGGCCTTGCCCTCACGGCCGGAGGCGTAGAGGACCGGCAGGTCGAGGGCGAGCTCGGCGGCCTCGGCGGCCTCGTCGTCGAGGTCGGACGCCAGGTCGAGGAGCAGGTCGTGGCTCTCGGAGACGACCTCCTCGATGCGGGCGTCGGGACGGTCGGTCTTGTTGACGACCAGGATGACGGGCAGCGACGCGGCGAGCGCCTTGCGGAGCACGAAGCGGGTCTGCGGCAGCGGGCCCTCGGAGGCGTCGACGAGCAGCACAACGCCGTCCACCATGGACAGGCCGCGCTCCACCTCGCCACCGAAGTCGGCGTGGCCGGGGGTGTCGATCACGTTGATGACCGTGACCGAGCCGTCCTCGTTGTGCTTATGCACGGCGGTGTTCTTCGCGAGGATGGTGATGCCCTTTTCGCGCTCCAGGTCACCGGAGTCCATCACGCGGTCGACCAGTTCGGCACGCTCGGCGAAAGCGCCGGACTGCCGGAGCATGGCGTCGACGAGGGTGGTCTTGCCATGGTCGACGTGTGCGACGATGGCAACATTGCGGAAGGTGGTGCTGGGCACGCTGCGGTCTCCTGGCTGGCTTGATTCAGCCACGCGAAACCTAGGCTCGCACGGCTCGGGCGGCCGCGTCGCGAATGCGAATCCATCAGCACAGGACGGCCTGTGCAGGCATTGCGGCCAGCTAGATACTACCCGCCATCGGCAATTCCGCCGAAAACGAGTTGTTAATCACCCTGGATCTGCTAGTCGGCGAACCACCAGGACTGCCACGGCGAGCGGCAGCTCAGGCCGCCGTAGACGGCTCCCTCGAGCCGATTCCTGAGGCTACGCTAACCTCGGGAAGACCGGGATGATCCGGCATCCGACCGGGCAGGAGGGCCGTGCCGACATGGGCAAGGTCAAGGCGAAGAAGGTCTCGAGCCTCAAGCCGAAGAAGAAGTGCTGCCGCAGCAAGACGCGGTGCCTCAAGTGTCCCGTCGTCATCATGCGGATGAAGAAGCTCGAGAACGAGGGCGTCAAGGGCAAGGACCTGAAGAAGGGGCTCAAGAAGGCGCGCGCCGCCTGAGCCCTTCCCCCGTCGCGGGCCGTCCTGCTCAGCAGTTCGGCGTGGTCGGATGGCCCACGACACGGTCGTCGAGCCACTTGTAGGCCGGCGGCATCCCGACGAACGCCCCGCCGACGTGATCGACGCCGAGGCCGGGCGCGTACTGCACGTCGACCCCACGGTTGCAGTACTCGCGGACCACACCGGTCATGCCCCAGTCCGGGATCAGCGCGTCCTTGGTGTCGTGGAAGACGAACAGGGGCATGTCCGGCGTGGCGGCGGTGCGCGCCAGCGAGTTCTCCTCGATGACGGCCTTGACGCTCGGGATGTCGAGGATGTCGCCCACCTTCGAGTACTGGGCGAGGCTGATGCCCTTGGTCATGCCGAGCAGGTCCGCCAGGCACCCGTCTGTCAGCGTCTCGGCGAACTCGATGCCCTCGGGCGTGAGGTAGTCCTGCGGCCTGATCGTGTCCTGGTACTCCCTCGACAGCCCGAGCAGGGTGCCCCAGGCGGTGAAACCGACCGCAGGCTGCTTCTCGCTGAGCCCTGCCAGGTCGCCGGGGACCCCGCCCTCGGCGGCGCCGATGATGTTGAGCTCCGGCGCGTACGTGGCCTTCTGCTCCGCCGCCCATGCGGTCGCGTGCCCGCCGCCCGAGTAGCCGTACAAGACGACAGGCGACTGCGAGAGCCCAAGCGGCTCAAAGCGTTGCGCGGCGCGGATGCCGTCGAGTACGCCGTGTGCGGTCTGCCGTCCGGCGATCCAGGCCATCTCCGGGCCCTGGTAGTCGGAGGTGACGACCGCGTAGCCGAGCGCGAGCATCGGCGAGATGAGGGCCAGGTCCTGGGACTTGCCCGCGGGCAGGGTCACCGAGGGGTTGCACCCAAGACCCAGGGCGTCCATGGCCTGCTGCTGGGAGAGCAGCGGCCTTGCCCCCGGGCCGGTCCACAGGCGGTCGGGAACCATCACCGTCGTCGTCGTGGTCACCGGCGCCCCGAACGAATCGGTGGTGCGGTAGAGCAACTGGGTGGTCTTGACCACCGGCCACGGAGTGTTCGCCGGGAAGCGGACCTCCACCGGACGGCTACGGATCACGTCCCCGTTCCCGTACCCCGACAGATCCGACGGGCCCTGGAACCAGTTGTCCGCCAATGGTGTCGGACCGGGCAGCGGTGCAGCGGATGCCGCGGGAGCCAGCCCCAGCGTCAGCGCGGCGGCGGTGGCCGCCGCCAAGCCCAGAATTGCTCTCGTCGATCGCCTCATGGCTGACGCCTTCCCTCGATTCGCCGATGAACCGAACCAGCCTGACACGAAAACTGCTGGGGCCAGCGGTTTTCCCGCCGCGACACGCGCACGACACGGCCAACCGCTCACCGCTACCCGGCGTGCAGTACCGCCGTCAACTCCGCCAGCCACACCCTGTCGTTGGGCACCAGATCGGCGGCGGCCAGCTCCGACCCGGTCACCCAGCGCACCGCGGAATGTTCCAGCGCGGTCGGGATCCCGTCGAGCAGTGACACCAGGTATGCGCGCAGGACCATGCCATTCGGCAGCGGCACGTCCACCCCGATCCGATCGCCGACCACGGTGTCCACACCCAGCTCCTCGCGGAGCTCGCGGCGCAGGCCCTGTGCCGGGGTCTCCCCCGGCTCGATCTTGCCGCCGGGTAGCTCCCACATGCCGGCCAGTTCCGGCGGTGCGACCCGCTGCGCGAGCAACAGCCGACCGTCCGCGATGATCGCCGCCGCCGCGACCTCCCGTATCGCATTCTTTTCCGCCCGGGCTTCGTGCATGGCACCATCATTGTCATGGCCGAGTTACTGTCGGACGCCGAGGTCGAAGCCGCGCTGGGATCGCTACCCGATTGGCAGCGGGCGGGCGACTCGATCACCCGAACCCTGAAGTGCCCGACCTTTCCGGCCGCCATCGCGCTGGTCGATCGGGTGGCGGCGGCCGCCGAGAGCCGCGATCACCACCCGGACATCGACATCCGCTGGCGCACGCTCACCTTCACCTGCGCCACCCATTCCATGGGCGGGATCACCGATCTGGACGTGGGCCTTGCGCGGGAGATCGATCGCCTGGCTGCCGAAGGCTGAGCCGTCCGGCGTAGATCACCCAGGCGTAGAACGCGACCGCGCCCACCACGTTCACGGCGCCCAGCCAGGCCAGCACGGCCGGCCTCGAGATCAGCCAGATCGAGTCCTGGAAGAAGGACAGCACCCATGGCACCCCGATGATGGTCGACGCCAGCCAGCAGCCGGCCAGGATCTTCGACCCCAGCATCCCCGCCAGCGGCCCGTGCACGAGCCAGATCAGCATCGGGATCAGCCACACCCAGTGGTGCGACCACGAGATCGGTGAGATCAACAGCCCGAAGAGCTGCACCACCACGAGGGTGCCGAGCCGGTCGTCGGCCCCCAGCGCCCGCCAGGCGAAGAAGGCGAGCAGCGCCGCCACCGCCACCGCCACCAGCCACGGCCAGCCGCTCTCGACGTCATGGCCGAGCACCCGGCTCACCGCGCCGCGCGCCGACTGGTTCCACACCGACCCGACCGGGCCGATGCGGGATGCATCGCCGAGCAGGTGTTCGAAGTACTCGCGCGCCGACGGGCCGATCGTGAGGTAGCTGACCGCCACCGTCAGCCCGAACGCCACGGCGGAGAAGACGGCGGCCTTCCAACGCCTTCGCGCCACGAAATAGAGGCCGGTGATCGCGGGCGTGAGCTTGATGCCCGCGATGAAGCCGACCAGCCCGCCCGCGATCCACCACCGGGTGCTGCGGACGGCGACCATCGCGCCGAGCACCAGGAACACGTTGACCTGCCCGTAGTCGAGCGTGGTGCGAACCGGCTCGGTCCAGATCCCGAGCGCGGTCCAGGTCAGCGCGATCGCGGTCCAGCGTGGTCCCCTCGCGGCCGCGCCGTAGATCAGTTCCAGGCTGATCCGGATCACCAGGAACAACGCCGCGATGGTGAGCAGCGTCCAACACACCCCCACCACAGGGAAGGGCAGGTAGTGCAGCGGGAAGAACACCAGCGCGGCGAATGGTGGGTACGTGAACGGGAGCGGAAAGTCCGGGGTCAGCTCGGCGTAGGTGAAGTCGTAGAGGTTGTCGCTGAGCAGCGCGGCCGAGCCGTCCACATAGACGTGCAGATCGACCAGGTTCATGCCGTTCGGGCTCAGGAGCACCCATGCCATCCGCACCGCGACGGAGACCGCCAGCAGCAGCGGGGCGAAGCGGAGGATCGATGCCGACCCGCTGCCGGTGCGAGCATCCCGAGTCTGGGGTGCGGGTGGCATCTCGGACACGTCTCGCGTTCTCCCGTGTGGTGTGGGCCGACGGGTGGAACCCGAAGCGTTCGACAGCGAGCCTAACGGCAGCCGCGGCTGTCGCTGAATCTCCCCGAAAATTGTGGATAACAGTTGCATCAACAATCTCAATTTTCACTCTAGTCACACGATATGGTCACCGGGCAAGCATCATCCGGCCAGCATTGCCATAGACTCCCGACCTGGAGTCACTCTCGGGTGACAAAGAAACAACAGGGTTGTCTCGGCTAGCGCTGTACAACCGCCTGATGGCCTGCATAGAGTGGCCCCTCGTTACCGCTGGGGGCCTGCAGGCCAACCGACGCTTGAAGAAAATAAGGATGGGACGACTGTGCTTCGTACGCGAGGACCGCGCAGAACGATCACCGCGCTAGCGATAGCCGCGGCCGCTGCCTTGGCTGCTCCGACCAACGCTGTGGCGCAGCCCGCGCCCGTGCTCCCCGAGGGCCTCAACATCGAGGCCCTCGCCTCGCTGGCACCGGCCATCATCGGCGCTGCGGCCGGCCCGTCCGACATCGCAGGCGGACCGCAGGCAGACCTGCTGGCCCAGGCGCGGACGCTGCTCGAGTCCTCCAGCCTGCCCGAGTCGACGAAGGCGACGCTCGCCAAGGTCATCACCTTCCTCGACGGCAGCGGCGGCGGCGGACCGGAGCTCCCCCCGGAGAACGGCCCCGTGATCGCCCAGTTCCTCTACCCGACCCTCGGCAAGGGCTGCATCTCGGCCACCGCCGACTCGGTGGGTACCGCGCTGGCCGTCCCCGGCCCCGCGCACCTGCCCCCGCCGGGACCGAAGGCCGGCCAGGCCGGGTTCGTCTTCACCGCGCTGGGCACCAAGAAGCCCGCCGACGTGCAGCCGACCCCGCTCACCGTCAGCTGGGTCAACATCGACAACCAGAAGTCGGCGACCCAGAACCTGACCTCCGCGTCGAAGATCAACCCGGACGGACCGGCCACCCTGTCCGCCATCGCCGACACCGGTCGCGGCCGCGTTCTCGCGGTGATCTCCGGCTCCCTCACCACCCAGGCCGAGGGTGCCGCGCCGATCACCTGCAGCTTCCTGCCGACCGTCGGAATGGTCGTCGTTCCGTAAGTCACCAGCCATCCCGGAAGGGCCCTTTCGCATCGCGAAGGGGCCCTTCTGCTTTGCCCGGGCCTGTGGTAAACCTCAGCGATGGCCTCCGTACCGCACTCGGTGAAGTCCGTGCACTCGCGACGCTCGATCCTGTCCATCCGATCCGAGGGCTCCATCCTCTCGATCGGCTCGGCCTACTCGATTCTCTCGATCGGCAGTGTCGGCTCGATCCTCTCGATAGGCTCCATCGGCTCGGCCGGTTCAGCCCTGTCCTCCGGCTCGTTCGGCAGCCTGGGTTCGGCGCTGTCCGGACTGTCGAAGTGGTCGGTGCTGTCCTGGCGCGCCGACGCCACGAGCCCGAGCGACCGCCCGCTGCACGTGCTGGCGGAAGAGCCAGGACTCGCGGCATCGCCGATGTCGCACACCCAGACCTGAGCGGTTCCGACGCCTTGCCCAGAAACTGACAGCCGCACAACACGATTCGACGGAGGATGCACGTGACCGAGGCGAACCACACCGACAACCGGACGTGGACGAGGGCTGAACTGGAGTCGGCCTTCGAGGGCTACCAGCGCACCGTGGAGAAGGCCACCGCGACGGGCGACTGGAACCTGTTCGCCGACATGTTCACCGAGGATGCCACCTACATCGAGCACGCCTATGGGAACTTCAGTGGCCGGGAACAGATCCGGGAGTGGGTGATCCGCACGATGACGAGCTTCCCCGGCAGCCACATGACCGAGTTCCCCGCAGCCTGGTACACGATCGACGAGGAGCGCGGCTGGGTGATCTGCGAGATCCGCAATCCGATGCGCGATCCCGGCGACGGCACGATCCACGAGGCGTCGAACCTGACGATCCTGCACTATGCAGGCGACGGGCTGTGGTCCTGCGAAGAGGACGTCTACAACCCGATGAAGTTCCTGAAGATGGCCAAGAAATGGTGCCGCAGCGCGGAGTCGTCCGGGGGACTTCCGGACGAGGCCCGCGCCTGGCTCTCCGCGGTGGGCGGCGCCTAGGCGCCTCGCCCCCTAGGGATTCTGCGGTTCCTGAGGAGCCGCGGATCCGCTCGACCCGGACACGCTGTCGTAAATGTTCGCCGCGAGGGCGTACACGATGTTGATGAGTGCTTCCACGTCAGACCTCTCTCGTATGGGTTTCCCTGACGCTACCGGCACCTGGCATGACCGCTGCGCTCACACGCGGTCGTGTCGGCCTGCCCGCGCGGCCGTGACCCAGAGCTTGGCAACGTACCCCACCAAGCCGATCACCATGCCCACCACCGCGACGGCGGTGAACCCGGCCGACGGTCCGGCGCGGTCGACCATCGCACCGGCGAGAGGCGAACCGACCGCGCCACCGAGGGTGAACGAGGTCCCCTGCCAGCCCATCGCCTCACCCCGCCGGTCCTCGGGAACCAGGTCCGCGATCGCCTCGCCCGTCGCCGCCATCACCGGCGCGCAGAACAGGCCTGCCGGGATGGCGAGGACCGCCAGCGTGAAGGTCGAGCCCGCGAAGGCCATCGGGAGTGTGAACAGGCCGAGCAGGAACAGCAGCAGCGCCGGGCTCACCGGGCGGTGCATCGCGCCGTAGATCAGACCGCCGACGATCGAGGACGCGCACCAGAAGAAGAACACGACGCCGAGGGACTGCACGTCCCCGCTCGCCCGCAGCGCGGCCAGGATGCCGACGTCCGTGCCCGCCAGGATCAATGTGGCGCCCGCCGAGGCCGCGAACACCCCGACGGTGGCAGCGGTGAGCCAGCCGGGGCGCGCCGCGACGCTCAGGGCGGCGGCCGTCGCGTCGTCGACCGCGGGTGCGACCGCCGCCTCGGCACCCGCCGCGACGGCGGCCTCGCTGCGGGTCGGCGGGTTGAACCACATCAGGAACAGCCCGGCCACCACCACGGACACGCCTATCGCAATCAAGGTGTACCGGGTGCTGAAGTGGGTGCCGAGAAAGACCCCGGTCGCCGGGCCGACGATGAACACCAGCTCGGTGCCGATCGAGTCGAGCGCGTACGCGGTCCGTCGATCCGCCTCGCCGACGAGCACGCTGATGCTCTGGCGCACCACCGTGAAGATCGGCAGCGCGAAGGCCCCGCAGACGAAGGCGACCGGGATCAGCGCCTCATAGGGTACGAAGGCGGCGATCGGCCACAGCACGCCCTCGGCGATCACGGAGGGCAGCAAGGTTCTTCGCAGCCCGATCCGGTCGATCAGCCTGCCACGCCAGGGCGAGCCGACCGCGATGCCGATGGTCAGCGCCGCCGCCGCGAGTCCCGCGGCCGCGTATCCCCTGCCGAGGGTCTGCACGACGTGCAGGGTGA
Source organism: Rhodococcus sp. NPDC055112 (assembly GCF_053607505.1). Taxonomy (NCBI): domain Bacteria; kingdom Bacillati; phylum Actinomycetota; class Actinomycetes; order Mycobacteriales; family Nocardiaceae; genus Rhodococcus; species Rhodococcus sp. NPDC055112. The sequence goes on along the minus strand of NZ_JBSGTR010000058.1, from coordinate 29,629 downwards.
GGATCAAGCCGGCCGCGGAGTGCGGCAGTCGCGCGATCATCCCGACCAGGATCAGCCTGCGCACCGGCTTGCGTGCCAGCAGCGCGGCGTAGCGACCGATTCCCATGCGAGAAGTCTGTCATCGAGTCGTGATTCGGACTGCGCTCGACTTGCGTCGAAACCCTTGCCGTCGCGGCTAGGCTCGATCGCATGAGAAAAGCAGCAGCAGTGCTCGCCGCCTCCACCACCGTCCTCGCGCTCGCCCTCGCCGGCTGTAGTTCCGACGAATCCAGCGACAACGCCCAGACCGCCAAGGACAAGGCGTCGGCCGCGATGTCGTCCGCCGCAGGCGCCGCGGGCAGCGCCATGACCTCCGCCGCCGACGCCGCGGAGGGAGCCATGTCCTCGGCGAACGCCGCGGCCAGCACCGCCGTCTCGAAGGCGAAGGGCGCCCTCGACAGCGCGAAGGTCGCGACCTTCACCGCGGCGTTCAAGCTCGCGAATCCCGACCTGGCCTCGGGCCTCGACGACGACGCCATCGCCGACATCCTCGCGCAGACCTGCGCCGCCATCGACTCCGGCAAGTCCGAGCAGGAGATCGTCGCAGGCCTCGAGTCCAATGCCGAGAACAACGGCGTCAAGGCCACCCCGGACCAGGCACAGCAGATCTACAACATCGCCAAGCCTGCCTGCTGACCGCCCGGCCCCGCCGGAGCTCGGCGGGGCTCGGCGTTAGGTCAGGCCAGCGACCACTGGCCGTAGTCGGCCTTGAGGATCGCATTGAGGTCGATGCCGACACCGTCGACGGCACGCTTGTCGATCTCGTACTGGTGCAGATGCGCCTCGGGGTGCACGAAGCCCGACGGCGTGCCCCAGTTGTGCTGCCAGTAGAACGCGCCCAGGCCCTCGGCCACCAGCAGGTCGAGGGTCGGGGAGTTGGCATAGACGCCCGTGTTCTCGTGCCCGACGACCGATTCCCAGCCCTGGATGTACGGGGCGATCAGCTCGGTGAAGTCGTCCTCGCTCGGGTTGTCGTCGATGGAGGCATAGATCGGCCGGTTCTCCGGACCCCCCGCGGCCAGGTGCAGCTCGAGTCCGCGCTCGGCATGCTCCACGCCCGCCTCGAATCCGCCGCGCCAGTCCGCGGTGGCCGCCTTGCCGAACTGATAGCAGGAGACGACCTCCAGCCCGGACTCGGCGAGTGCCGTCGCCTCCGCCTCCAGCATCGGCTTGCCCTCCATCCACTCCGCCCCTGGCCGACGGTCAGAGACGTAACGGATCGCCCCGAGGTGTCCGGCGGCGAGGATGGCCTCCGCGGACGGGACCCCGCCTGCGTAGTCGATCAGGGTGCCGAGATTCGGGGAGGCCTGCGCGAGCAGGGAATTGGATCCGAGCGCCGTGACGCCGAGAGCGGCGGATCCGGCGGCCACGTACTTGAAGAGATCTCGACGGGAAACCTGCACGACGCCCTCACATCACTGATTGCTGTCGTCACCGGCACGCCCCGACTGCCGACGAGGGGCCACGGTGACTTCGATGGTCTCGGCCATTCCATCACAATCACTCTGGTGTCGCCAGTCACATTAGTATCTCCAGCAACACCAGTTTCGGCGTCGCCGCAGCGCAAAAGGCCCTTCGACGCCGAATCGGGACGCCCGCGCGGTGCCGATCGGCGGTAACGTCTGACCTGTCCGCACAACTTCTCCCGGATGGGACTCGAGGTCATGGGCAATCAGACGTGGTGGGTCATCGAGCCCGAGAGTGGATTCGCGTTCGAGCAGCGCCCCAACGGTGACATGGTGGTGGTCGACGAATCCGCGGCCGAGGAACACGTCCTGCACGGCTATGAGTGGATGCACGTCAAACACCCCGATGCCACCGAGCAGCGAATCAAGGTCCACGGCGAGGGCCCGCCGCCCTTCGGTAGGTGGATCGTCCTCGACGAGGGATGACCGGGATCACAATCTGAGCAAAGCTCAGGAATTCGCCGCCCTCAGCACATACTCTCCCCCGCGGGGGTCATCTCGGCACCGCAGCCATGCGCGCGCGGCCGGGTGACGCGGCGCAACAGGGCGCCGTGCTGGACTGGGGAGGACATTCTTCATGCCGTACGCGGCTTTCGGTCTCGTGATGATGGCGCTGTGGGTCTTCTGCATCGTCGACGTGCTCACCTGCGAGGACCACGAGGTACGGCACCTGCCCCGGATCGGCTGGATCCTGATCGTGCTGTTGATCCCGACGGTCGGCTCCCTGCTGTGGCTGATCCTCGGCCGCCCGCAGGGCACGCGGCCGCAGCGAGGGCGACCGCACCCCTCCGCCTTCAGCGAGTACGACCGCCCCGGCCGGCAGCTCCCGCAGAACCCCGACGACGACGAGGCCTTCCTGCGACAGTGCCGGGAGCGCGCCGAGGCACAGCGTCGGGTCGCCAAGCAGCAGCAGGTCGAACGCGAGAGCCGCGAGCGCGACCTCGACTAGCCGGACCTCGGCGCCGCCCGGAATAAGTTGCGCCTGCATGTAGTTGCCCAGGGTCATGACCGAATCACACGTTCCCCTGCCCGTCGACGGACTCTTCGAACCGTTCGCGGTCAAGTCCCTGCACCTGAAGAACCGCTTCGCGATGGCGCCGATGACGCGAGCCTTCTCGCCTGACGGGATCCCGGGCGCGGACGTGGCGGAGTACTACCGACGCCGCGCCGCGGGTGGAGTCGGCCTCATCATCACCGAGGGGACCTACATCCCGGACCCGGCCGCCGGCCCGCACACCCGGGTGCCGCACCTCTACGGCGCCGACAGCCTGGCGGGCTGGCGCGGCGTCGTCGACGCCGTGCACGCGGAGGGTGGCGCGATCATCCCGCAGCTCTGGCACCTCGGTGTCGAGCGCGGGGAGCGCCCCCACCTCAACCCGGAGGCGACCACCGTCAGCCCGTCCGGCCTCGCGCTCGACGGCTCGCCGATCGGGCGGGCGCTGACGACGGGCGACCTCGACGACCTGCGTGAGGCCTGGGTCGCGGCCGCGGTCAACGCGAAGGACGTCGGATTCGACGGCATCGAGCTGCACGGCGCGCACGGCTATCTGCTCGACGAGTTCCTCTGGGCGGGCACCAACCGGCGCTCGGACGGCTATGGGGGCTCGCTGCAGTCGCGGACCCGATTCCCCGCCGAGGTGGTGGCGGCCATCCGCGCGGCGGTCGGCGAGGACTTCGCGATCGTCTACCGCTTCTCCCAGTGGAAGTCGAACCACTACGACGCGCGGATCGCGCAGTCGCCCGCGGAGCTCGAGCAGGTTCTCGACCCACTTGTCGCCGCCGGTGTCGACGTGCTGCACGCGTCCACCCGCAGGCACTGGGAACCCGCGTTCGCCGAGCTCGAAGGCGCCGACGGGAAGCTCGGACTGGCCGGGTGGACGAAGAAACTGTCCGGGCTGCCGACGATCACGGTCGGCTCGGTCGGACTGGACAAGGTGTTCACGACGGCGTTCTCCGCCGACGCCGCCTCGAACACCGTCGGCATCGACCGCGTGCTCGAGCAGTACGAGAATCAGGAGTTCGACCTCGTCGCCGTCGGACGGGCGCTGCTCGCCGACCCGGAGTGGGTGAACAAGCTGCAGGACGGACGCGTCGACGAGCACGTGCCGTACGCCAACGAGCACCGCGAGGTGCTGCGCTGAGCTGAGCGCCCCGAACGGGCGGTTTCCCGCTCCGTCACCGACGGATGCCAGGGAAACCGCTCGTTCGCCGGACGCTCAGTCCATGTAGTCCCAGAACTGCAGCCAATGCACGGTTGCGAACGTGGTCAGCGTCGCCGTGTACACCACGGCGACCGCGACCGCCCCGACCAGCCCCACCCGCGGCCCTGCGCCGTCCACGGGATCGAGCCAGCGCCGAAACCACCGGGTGACCGCGGGCATGAGAAGCCAGGTCATCAACCCGACGCTGACGATCTGGCTGAGCCACATCCCGAGCCAGGGCGGCACGCCCCGCTCGTTCAGCACCGGGCCGAGAAATCGCGAGAGCGTCATCACCGTCGGGTAGAGCACCAGCAGGACCAGCATCGCCGTCCGCCACTGCGGCGTGATCCGCGTCCTGCCGTCCTGCACCCGCAGGATCGACCCGAACGGAGTGCTCCGCGCGACCACCGAGAAGTCCTCCAACAGGTGGGAGCGGAGTTCCGGTAGCGCCTCGGCGCGCTGCTTCGAGCGCATCCAGTCCGCCAGCTGCCGGTCGGTGCGGAACCGGAGCACCGACATCCAGGCGCCCGAACCAGCGGGCCGCAGCACTGTGGTGCCAAGGAACCCGGGGAAGGTGGCGACCAAGGCCGACAGCTGGACCTGCGCCGCCTCGAAGGCGGCTTCCCGCCCCTGCGCGACCGGGTGCTCGAAGACCGCGGTCCCGGGCGGCAGACAACCCTCGAGCAGGATCAGGTCCGCAATCGCGCTCCGGAATCCCAGGCCCGCCCCGGCCGAGATCAGCCCCGCCCGTCCGGCCGAGTCCAGCCAGTGGTGCAGGTGCTCCTCGGAATCGAACGTCACCGCCACCGCCCAGTCCAGTTCGGGCGCCTCGTACGCGGCGACCCTGGCGTCGACGAAGCCGTCCGCGCCCCTCGCGGCGGCGCCAACGCTGTCGGCCCACCCGGCGAAACCGGCGGCGTCGGGCGTCCGGTGGAACACCGTGACCGCGGTCGCGGCGCTCATCGGTCACCTCCCGCGGATTCGCCCTCGACCAGCAGGCGGACCGACTCGCCCTGTTCGGGCGGAACCAGGATGGTGACCAGGTCCCCCGCGCGCAACCGGGTCGCGGCGGTGCCAGGGAGCACCGCGTCGCCGCGCCGCACCGAGACCACCAGCGACCCCGCGGGAAGAGCCCTGTCCGCCAGCCGTTTTCCCAGCACGGGCGAGTCCTCGGCCGCGCGCACCTCCAGCACCTCGACGTGTGTCCCGACCCGCTCCACTCGCCGCTGCTCGGCCAGGACCTCGATCCGATAGCCGTGGACGATGTCCGGCACCGCGACGATGCCGCACACCCGCCCATGCCCGTCGAGCACGGTCAGCCACCGGGCCTCGTCCGGCATCGCCTCCAGCGCCTCGTCCAGGTTCGCGGTGACGTCGACAGTCGGCGCCGCCGCATCGGCGCGCCGCGCTAGGGTCGCACCCGGCGCCGCGGCCTCGAGTTCCGACGGCGAGACCGCGCCGATGAAACGCCCCTCGCCGTCGACGACGGGCGCCCCGGGCACTCCGGCCTCCCGCAGCCGCGCCAGTGCGTCGGCGACGTCGGTGCCGCCGTCGAGGACCAGCCGCGGCGGCGACATCGCCTCGCCGACGCCGACCCGGCCCAGCAGCGGCATCCCCGCCATCAGCCGCGCCGCACGGGCGTCCTCGCGGGTGCCCAGCTGGGCCCGGTAGATCGTCTCGCCGGAGCGACGCACGATGAGGTAGGCCAGCCCAACGGCGACCATCGCGGGCGTGAGAATGGTGAGGCTGCCGGTCATCTCGGCGACCATCAGCATCACCGCGATCGGCGCGCGGGCGATGCTGCCGAAGCAGGCCATCATCCCGACGATGACGAACGGCGCGGGCGAGTCCGGTACCGCGGGCGCGATCGGTTCGAGGAGCCGCCACACCGCCGCGCCGGCGAAGGCGCCGATCACCATGCCCGGCCCGAAGATGCCGCCCGACCCTCCGGTCCCGATCGAGAGCGAGGTGGCCAGGATCTTCGCCAACGGCAGCACCAGCACCACCCAGAGCGGGATCGCCAGCAGGCCCGTCCGGTCCAGCGACTGCTGCACCCAGCCGTATCCGCTGCCCAGCACCTCGGGCAGGGCCAGTGCCATGAGCCCGACCAGGAGTCCGCCGATCGCCGGCTTGAGGATCCGGCTGCACGGCACCCGGTCCGAGATCGCGACGGTGCCGTAGAACGTCCTGCTGTAGAGCAGCCCGACGAGCCCGCCGAGCAAGCCGATGGCCGCGAACCACACCAGCTGAAGGGGGTCATCGAATCGGTAGTCGGCCGCGGCGTAGCCGAACAGCGGCGCGAAGCCCAGCAGGGACCCGTACACGGTGTAGCCGACGATCGAGGTGATCAGCCCCGGGACCACCGCGTCGAACTCGAAGTCGTCCTTGTAGGCGATCGACCCGGCCAGCAGGGCGCCGCCGAGCGGGGCCCCGAAGATCGCGCCGATGCCGGATCCGATGCCGACCGCGACGGCGACCCGGCCGTCCTTCGGCGACAGGTCGAGGGTGCGCGCGAGCAGGGAGCCGAACCCGGCGGAGATCTGGGCGGTGGGGCCCTCCCGGCCACCGGAGCCGCCCGAGCCGATCATCATCGCCGAGGCGACGAGCTTCACCAGCACCGCTCGCACGCGGATCATCCTCGGGTTCCGGTGGATCGCCTCGATGGCCGCGTCGGTCCCGTGCCCCTGCGCCTCGGGGGCGAAGGTGAACACGATGACCCCGGAGGCCAGCCCGCCAAGGCAGACGACGATCGGGATGGCCCACGGTCGGGTCGAGTCGCCGCTGCCCGCGCCGCCGCCGTCGCCTGCGGCCTCCGGCGGCGTGTAGCCACCGAGCACGCCGAGCAGCAGGTGGGTGGCCTCGGAGAGCGCGAGAGAGAAGACAACGGCACCGAGCCCCGCGATGATGCCGATGGCGGTGCCGAGCACCAGCCATTTCTTCAGGTAGCTCGCGTGCTTCACCCAGCGACCCGCGGCGGATCCTGCCGAGCGCAGCCCTGTCGCCGCGAGAAGCCGGCGATCGCCGGCCGTCATACTTGGCCAGCGTAGTCAGCCTCGACGCGCGCCGACTGCTGTTTGACCTGGGCGTCGGACCGAGGTCAGGCCACGGACATCTGCCACACCACGGCGGCGGCGAGCGCTCCTGCCCCGTTCAGCGACCAGTGCAGCGCGATCGGTGCGATGAGGCTGCCGCTGCGGCTGCGCAGCCAGGTGAAGACGAATCCCGCCGCGGCGGTGGCGAGCACCGCGCCCGCGATCCCGAGCACCTGCCCCCACACCCCACCGCCGAGGATCCCGGTGAGCCCGCGGTTCCCGCTCGTCAGCCCCAGCGACGACGCGATGTGCCACAGGCCGAAGAGCAGCGACCCCGCGGCGAACACCCCGCGCGCACCCCAGGCACGATCCAGGGTGCCGTGCAGCACCCCCCGGAACGCGAGTTCCTCCGGGATCACGGTCTGCAACGGGATGACGATCATCGACGCGATCAGGGCGCCCGAGATGGTGGCGTAGCGATCGGCCATGAAGAACGGCCGGGTGATCGGGAGCAGGGCCCCGATCGCGACGACCGCGACGACCAGCCCGACCGCGGCGAGCGCGTAGAGCGATCCGGTGCGCCAGTGCCGCCGCGACAGGCCCAGTTCAGACCAGCCCAGGCCCCGGCGGCGGATCATGGCGACCAGCACGACCGCGGCGATCGGCACGGTGGCGATGCTCGCCCATGCGTTGGTGAAGTGTGCGATCAGGTTGGTTCCCACCAGGACCAGCACCACGACGGCGACGTCGAGGTAGGCGTGCAGCCTGGGGTGGGTGTGCATTCGTCAAGTGTACGGACCGCCCGCGCGGGCGACGGGCTCGTTCCCGCCCCCGGGTCGGGGCGCGGGAGCCGCGCCGCTAGCCTGAACGTGCATCGCACGCCCCGTGTACAGGAGAGATGATGGCCGACTTCCTCTATGAGGACCTGCTGCCGATCGGTGACGACACCACCGAGTACCGGCTGCTGACCACCGAGGGGGTGTCCACCGTCGAGGGACCGGACGGGCGCACCTTCCTGAACGTCGAGCCCGAGGCGCTGCGGCTGCTCACCGAGACCGCGCTCCACGACATCTCGCACTACCTGCGCACCGACCACCTGACGCAGCTCGCGAGCATCCTGGACGACCCGGAGGCCTCGAACAACGACAAGTTCGTGGCGCTCGACCTGCTCAAGAACGCGAACATCGCCGCGGCAGGCGTGCTGCCGATGTGCCAGGACACCGGCACCGCCATCGTGATGGGCAAGCGCGGCCAGCAGGTCCTCACCCCCGGTGACGACGAGCAGGCCATCTCGCGCGGCGTCTACGACGCCTTCACCAAGCTGAACCTGCGGTACTCGCAGATGGCCCCGGTGACCATGTGGGACGAGAAGAACACCGGCAGCAACCTGCCCGCGCAGGTCGAGCTGTACGCGGACACGGCCAAGGGCCACGAGAACTCGTACAAGTTCCTGTTCATGGCCAAGGGCGGCGGCAGCGCCAACAAGTCCTACCTGTTCCAGGAGACGAAGGCGATCCTGAACCCGGACTCGATGATGCAGTTCCTCGAGGCCAAGATCCGCTCGATCGGTACCGCGGCCTGCCCGCCGTACCACCTCGCGATCGTCGTCGGCGGCACGTCCGCCGAGTTCGCACTCAAGACCGCCAAGTACGCGTCCGCGCACTACCTCGACGAGCTGCCCTCCGAGGGCGCGATCACCGGTCGTGGTTTCCGTGACCACGAGCTCGAGAAGAAGGTCTTCGAGCTCACCCAGAAGATCGGCATCGGTGCGCAGTTCGGCGGCAAGTACTTCTGCCACGACGTCCGCGTCGTCCGGCTCCCCCGCCACGGTGCGTCGCTGCCCGTCGCGATCGCCGTCTCCTGCTCGGCGGACCGCCAGGCGAAGGCGAAGATCACCCCCGAGGGCATCTTCCTCGAGCAGCTCGAGTTCAACCCGGGCCGTTTCCTGCCCGAGGTCACCGACACCCAGCTCGACGCCGAGACCGACGGCATCTCGGGCACCGGCAAGGGCGCCGCGGTCAAGATCGACCTCACCAAGCCGATGCCCGAGATCCTCGCGGAGCTGTCGAAGCACCCGGTCAAGACCCGGCTGTCGCTGACCGGCCCGCTGGTCGTCGCGCGCGACATCGCGCACGCGAAGATCAAGGAACGTCTCGACGCAGGCGAGGAGATGCCGCAGTACCTCAAGGACCACCCGGTGTACTACGCCGGCCCGGCCAAGACCCCCGAGGGCCTCGCGTCCGGCTCGTTCGGCCCCACCACGGCCGGCCGGATGGACTCGTACGTCGAGCAGTTCCAGGCGGCGGGCGGCTCGATGGTGATGCTCGCCAAGGGCAACCGGTCCAAGCAGGTCACCGACGCCTGCGACACGCACGGCGGCTTCTACCTCGGTTCCATCGGCGGGCCCGCCGCGCGGCTGGCGCTCGACTGCATCAAGAAGGTCGAGGTCATCGAGTACGAAGAGCTCGGCATGGAGGCGGTCTGGAAGATCGAGGTCGAGGACTTTCCGGCCTTCATCGTGGTCGACGACAAGGGCAACGACTTCTTCGCGCACACCGGTGAGGTCACCCTGACGGTGGGCAAGCGTCCCGGCCTGTGAGCTGAGACGGCACGACCCGAGGCCCGGTGGAGCTCCGCTCCGCCGGGCCTTCGTCGTTGTCGATCCACCATTGCCATGCGCACCCGGTGGGAGGAGGGTGAGGCATGGAGGGGGGGTTGACCGGTGGCGCCCGCCGGGTGCTGCCTCGAGAACAAGGAGGTGGATCGTGTTTGCACGCTCAACCACTATCCAGGCCCACCCGTCGTTCATCGACGCGGGAATCAAACATATTCGCGACACGGTGATGCCTGCACTCGCCGAACTCGAGGGCTGCGCGGGACTGTCCATGCTGGTCGACCACGACAGTGGGCGGTGCATCGCCACCAGTTCCTGGATGGACGAGGAATCGCTGCGCAGGAGCGAGGGGCCCGTCCTGCAGCTTCGCGACGAGGCCGCCAAGGTCTTCGGTGGCACCACCACGGTCGAACGCTGGGACATCGCGGTCCTTCACCGCGACCACCATTCGAGTCACGGCGCGTGTGTGCGGGCCGTGTGGCTCAAGCTCGAGCCCGGCCGGATGGACCACGCCATCGACGTCTACAAGATGGTGTCCATGCCCGCGATGGAGGACCTCGAGGGGTTCTGCAGCGCCAGCCTGCTCGTCGACCACTCGGCGGGACGTGCGGTGTCCTCGGTGACCTTCGACAGCCACGAGGCGATGGACAACAATCGCGAGCTGGCCCAGGAAATCCGAGCAGCAGCGGTCCGCGAGATGGGCGGCGAGATCCTCGAGGTGTGCGAGTTCGAACTGGCCATCGCCCACCTGCACGTACCGGAGATGGCCTGAGAGGAGGCCGGGTTCGTCAGCGCTCGGCCAGCGCCTGACCCTTGAGTTCGGGCAGCGCGAGGGTCGCGGTTGCGGCGAACCCGAAGGACACCGCGAACACCCCGAACACCAGTCCGTTGCCGCCGCCGGTCAGCAGCCACGGCACGATCAGCGGCGCGATGATGGACGCGATCCGTCCGAATGCCGCCGCCGCGCCGGTGCCCGCTCCGCGCACCGTCGTGGGGTAGAGCTCGGGACCGATCGCGTACAGCGCGCCCCACGCGCCGAGATTGAAGAACGACAGCGCCATACCCGCCGCGACGATCTGCGTCGGTGAGTCCGCCAACCCGAACAGGCCTGCCGCGACCGCGGATCCGAGGAGGAACGTCGCCAGGGTGCCGCGTCGGCCCCACGCCTCGATCAGCCAGGCCGCCATCGCGTACCCCGGCAGCTGGGCGAGGGTGATGACCAGCGTGTACTGGAAGGACTTCACCAGGTCGAAGCCCTGCGCGAGCAGCAGGCTCGGCAGCCAGATGAAGGCGCCGTAGTAGGACAGGTTGATGCAGAACCAGATCGCCCACAGCGCGCCCGTCCGCCTGCGCAGCCGCGGCGACCAGATCGACTCGACGACGGTGTCGTTGGCAGGCGTATCCGGACGCTCCGGCTCGGTCGCGGTGTCGGTCGCGACGCCCGGCGCCCTGCGGATCGGCGCCGACTCCTCGAAGGACCGCACGGCCGCCTCGGCCTCGGCAAACCTGCCGCGGCCCTCGAGGAAGCGCACCGATTCGGGCAGGCCCATCCGAACCACCACCGCGTACGCGGTCGGCACGATGCCGACCGCGAGCGCCCAGCGCCAGCCGTCGTCGGAGAGCGGGATCACGAAGTAGCCGATCAGGGCGGCCAGGATCCAGCCCACCGCCCAGAACGCCTCGAGCGCAACCACCATGCGTCCCCGCTGCTTTCGCGGCGCGTACTCGCTGACCAGGGTCGACGCGACCGGCAGCTCGGCGCCCAGCCCGAGCCCGACAACGAACCGGAGCGCGATGAGCACCGCCAGCGACCCCGCGAGCGCGGTGGCACCGGTGGCGAGCCCGTAGACGAGCAGGGTCGCCGCAAACACCTGCCTGCGGCCGATCCGGTCCGCGAGCAGCCCACCGACGCTGGCCCCGATGGCCATCCCGACGAAGCCGATCGAACCGACCCAGGACAGCTGTGTCTTGCTCAGGTCCCAGTGCACGGCGAGGGCGGCCATCACGAACGAGATGAGGCCGACGTCCATCGCGTCGAGCGCCCAGCCGATCCCGGAACCGACCAGCAACCTGCCGTGCCGACGGGTGAACGGAAGCTCGTCGAGTCGTTCTGTGCGGGTTCTGGTTTCGGGTCTCACCGAGATGACCTACCTGGAGCCGTGCGTGCCCCCGGCTACGTCCAGAGCGCGGCAATCAGAGCGGTGATGATCGCGAGCACCCCGACCGCGTGCGCAAGGTTCGGGTTCCCCTCGCCCCGCTTCTGCTTGGCGCGACCGATCTCGGCGAGCGCGACCACCACGAGCGAGAGCACCAGCTTGGTCGCGATCTTGGCGGTGATGTACTCCTTGTCCAGCGCACCCTCGCCGATCCCCACGATGATCAGGCCGGTCAGGAACTGAACCCGGGCGCCCCACACCATGACCTCGGACACCCGCGGTTCCGCCAACACGGCGAAGTAGCCACCGACGATGGCCGCCATGCCGAGCAGGTGGATGGCGACGAAGACGTTGTATACGACAGACATACCCGCACTGTATCCGCACGAACGCAGGAGCGCCGCGCCGATTCGCTATCCACGAGATCGGCGCGGCGCGTCGGCGACCGCGGGGACTAGACCGTTCGGGCCAGTCGGTTGGCGAGCATGCCGGTGAACCGCGCGGGGTCGTCGAGCTCGCCGCCCTCGGCGAGCAGCGCCATCCCGTAGAGCAATTCGGCGGTCTCCTCCAGCGCGGGATCGTCATCGCGTTCCGCCTGGGCCGTCCGCAGCGCCGCAACGAGCGGGTGTTCCGGGTTGAGCTCGAGGATCCGCTTGGTGGGCGGGAGCACCTGTCCCGAGGCGCGGTACATCTTCTCCAGGGTCGGCGACATGCTGAACGCGTCACCGACGATGCACGCGGGGGAGGTGGTCAACCGGGTGGACAGCCGCACCTGCTTGACCTGCTCGCTGAGCGTCTCGGTCATCCAGGTGAGCAGGCCCGCGAAGTCCTTCTCCTTTTCCTCCCGCTCGGACTCGTTGGCCTTCTTGTCCTCCTCGGTGTCGAGGTCGACCTCGCCCTTGGCGATGGACTGGAAGACCTTGCCCTCGTATTCGGGCACCGCGCCGACCCACATCTCGTCCACGGGATCGGTCAGCAACAGCACCTCGAGGCCGCGAGCACGGAACGCCTCCATGTGCGGCGAGCTCTCGAGCAGCTGCCGCGTCTCGCCCGTCGCGTAGTAGATCTGCTCCTGCCCGTCCTTCATCCGCGCCAGGTAGTCGTCCAGGGTGGTCTGCTCGTCCTCGCTGTTGGTGGACGCGAACGACGAGATGCCCAGCAACGCATCGCGATTGTCCGTGTCGGACAGCAGGCCCTCCTTGAGCACGCGGCCGAACTGGGTCCACAGGGTGCGGTAGTCCTCGGGGCGTTCGGTCTGGATGTCCTTGATGGTGGACAACACCTTCTTGGTGAGCCTGCGCCGGATGGCCCGGATCTGGCGGTCCTGCTGCAGGATCTCGCGGGAGACGTTGAGCGAGAGGTCCTGTGCGTCCACGACGCCCTTGACGAATCGCAGGTACTCGGGGATCAGCTGGTCGCAGTCGTCCATGATGAACACGCGCTTGACGTAGAGCTGCACACCGGTCTTGGCGTCGCGCTGGAAGAGGTCGAACGGCGCGTGCGTCGGGATGAACAGCAGCGCCTGGTACTCGAAGGTGCCCTCCGCCTTCATCGCGATGGTCTCGAGCGGCTCGTCCCATGCGTGCGCGATGTGCCGGTAGAACTCCTGGTACTCCTCGTCGGAGACCTCGTCCTTCGAGCGTGCCCACAGCGCCTTCATCGAGTTGATCGTCTCGGATTCGACGGTCACGGTCGCCTCGGCGCCGTCCTCCCCCGGCACGCTGCGCGCGACGTCCATCCGGATCGGCCACGCGATGAAGTCGGAGTAGCGCTTGACCAGTTCCTTGATCTTGCGCTCGGAGGTGTAGTCGTGCAGGTGGTCCTCGGAGTCCTCGGGCTTGAGGTGCAGGGTCACGGAGCTGCCCTGCGGCGCGTCGTCGACCGTCTCGATCGTGTACGTGGCCTCGCCGCTCGACTCCCAGCGAGTCGCCTGGCTCTCGCCCGCGCGGCGGGTCAGCAGGGTGACCTTGTCCGCCACCATGAAGGTCGAGTAGAAGCCGATGCCGAACTGCCCGATCAGCTCTTCGGAAGCACCCAACGCCCCGGCTGCGGCTGCGTCTTTGGCCTCGCGCAGCTTGCGGCGCAGATCCGCCGTGCCGGAGCGGGCCAGCGTTCCGATCAGGTCGACGACCTCCTCGCGGGACATGCCGATGCCGTTGTCGCGGACGGTCAGCGTGCGCGCCTGCTTGTCCACCTCGATCTCGATGTGCAGATCAGAGGTGTCCGCGTCGAGGTCCTTGTCGCGGAACGCCTCGAGGCGCAGCTTGTCCAGCGCGTCCGAGGCGTTGGAGACCAGTTCGCGGAGGAAGGAGTCCTTGTTCGAGTAGATCGAGTGGACCATGAGATCCAGCAGCTGACGGGTTTCCGCCTGGAATTCGAGCTGCTCGATGTGCGCGTTCAATCCGATTCCCTTCGACAGCCGAGGCCCTCGACGTCGGGCCTTCGACACCAGATTCGTCGTCGGAATGTTACGCCGACCCCGCGGCGGCCCGTCGTGGCATCACTCGCGTGCCACCCGGAGCCGGACATGCGTGAGGCCCGGCGGAGCGAACTCCACCGGGCCTCACGTGAGGGTGTGTGTGGTCCTTACGGTCCGACGGCCAGCAGGGTGGCCAGGTTCGCGGCCTCGGCCGGTCCGACATAGGGAACCAGTGCATCGTAAATATAAGTCGACATCTGGGTACTCCTTCGATGACTCGTCGAGTCGTCACTGCTCTGCCGGAGCTTCCGACACCGAATGCAGGGTATCCGGGGACGCCGCGGCTCGCCACCCGATTGGCCTGAGTGCGGCGCTGACCTCGTCTATCGCCTCGCGCAGCATGGTCTCGTAGGCGTCGAGGTCGGCCAGTACGGACGGACTGGTGCTGACGCCGATCGTGACGGTGTCACCGATGCCGTGCACTCCGTGTGTCAGACCCATGAACTGGGACAACGCCGGGAATCCGGCCGTGAACCGCACCGGTCCGCCGCCGAGGGACAGGTCGGCCGGACCGCGGTCGACGCTGGAGACCACGGTGTTGCCGGTGACGGTGTCGGGGATCGCGCCGAAATCGAACTGCTCGACGCCCCACCGCACCAGCGGACCGGGAACGGAGCGCAGCGCGCGGTCCGCGGCGGCCGCGGCCGGGTGCTCGCCCCGGACCCGGCGCGATGCCATCGACGCGGCGATCGCCACGGCGCGTTCCCGCAGATCGGCGACGCCGGGATGCAGGTCGACCGCGACGTTGCGGAAGTGGTTCCTCGACCGCGCCTGCCCGGACTTGGCGACCGTCACCTCCGCGGCGAGGTCTGCCGCCGCGTTCCCCTGCGCCCGCAGGTACCGGGTCAGCGCCAGCGAGATCGCGGTCATCGCCCCCACCGTGACGGTGACGCCGGGCCCGCGCAGGTCCGCGGCGTCGCGGACCACCATCCGCACCGACCGGCGTTCGTCCGGCCTGGCGTTGGTCGGCCCCTTGGGGAGGCTCGGCGGCTGCGGCGGCAGCACCCCCGCGGCGGTGTCGCGCTCGAGGTCGCGATGGGTCCGGTGGGCGGGCACCCCCGCGGCAAGCAGGGCGGCCAGCTGCGCCGGAAATCGGGCGGCCGCCAGGGCGAGCGCCGAGGCCGGACGCCACGGCGCGGGGCTCGGCGCCCGCCGCGCCGCGGTGTCCTGCCCGCCGAACAGGGCTCGGGCCAGGGTGGAGGCGCCTCGCCCGTCGGCCAGTGCGTGCGCGACCTGCAGCACCGCGACCACCGCGGGTGCGTCACCGCA
This sequence comes from Rhodococcus sp. NPDC055112, assembly GCF_053607505.1. Classification (NCBI taxonomy): domain Bacteria; kingdom Bacillati; phylum Actinomycetota; class Actinomycetes; order Mycobacteriales; family Nocardiaceae; genus Rhodococcus; species Rhodococcus sp. NPDC055112. Next base: position 14,373 of record NZ_JBSGTR010000058.1, on the reverse strand, counting down.
CCGCGGCGCCCCGTGCGCGACCGCGAAAAGGTGCAGCCGCCATGGTGATTCGCGCGAGTCCAGGCGTTCGGTCAGCAGCTCCCCCACCGCCCGCAAGCAGTCCGGCCAGCTCTCGAGCGGCTCGTGGGCCACCACGTGGTCGGCGCCGACGTCCATCGGGACCCAGTGCGGGTAGTCGGCGTGGAACGGGACCTCGCGGACCTTGAGCCGCAGATCCGGGACGACCGAAGCGCGCGCGAGGAGCGAGCGGCGGATCGCGGCCGTCGGGTCGGCCGGGCCCTCGAAGCAGTAGAGCAGGAACTGGTCGCTGTGGATCTTGGTGGAGATCCAGTACGTCTGCGCATCAGGGGGACTCATCCGCGGCACCGACGGAAGGTATCACCGACGCCCGGAGCGGACGCGCCCGCCGTGGCGGGCTCGGGAGCCTATCCGGCCTCGGCGAGGGCCTTCAGCTTGGCCAGGCCCTTCTCGAAGTCCTTGCCCACCATCTTGTCCATGCTGAACACGAACCCGAAGACCTTGAAGAACCAGGTCTTCTTGCCGGTCATCTGCCAGCGGACCGTGGTGCCCTCACCGCGCGGCTCCAGCAGGAAGGTGGTCACGTTCTCGGCCTTGAACGGCTTGAGGAACGCCAGGTCCAGCACCACCTTCTGCCCGGGGACCGACTCCGTGATGACCATCGACCCCGAACCGGCCTTGCGGTTGCCCGACCAGGCGTAGGTGGCGCCGACCCCGCGGTCGGCCCCGCCGTACGTGCGGGTCATGGTGGGGTCGAGCTCCTCCCAGGGCGACCAGTCGGGCCAGCGGCGGAAGTCCTCGATCAGGCCGTGCAGCGTGGCCGGGCTCGCGGCGACGTCGAGGGAGCGTTCCACGAGGAAGCTGTCCGTGCTCTCGGGTGCCATTGCGGTCTCCGTTTCCGTTGCGCCCGACGGCCGGGCTCTCGCCGAATTGTCCACCCGGGAACGGACGGTCGCCACCGAACCACGCGCGACGCCCGAGCGCGTCGCCGGGTCAGCCCTCAGCGAACAACCGCGCCTGTCGCCGCGGACCGGTGGCAGGCTTGCGGTCATGACAGCTGCGGATCGGCCGGTCGTCGTCGACATCGCCACCAGGCGACGCGAAGGCCGACGCCCCGACCGCGGCGACGGGCCCGCTCCCCTGCTGCGGAAGGTCTACGGCGAGATCCTGCGCGACGAGCGCCGCGATCAGGACCGCACCCTCGACGACGTGGCACGCAAAGTTGGCATGTCCAAGCAGTACCTGTCCGAGATGGAGCGCGGACGCAAGGAGCCGTCGTCGGAGATGCTGCGCTCGGTGTGCGACGCGCTCGGCCTGCCGCTGGAAAACCTGCTGGCCCGGGGTGTGCGGCGACTGTCGGCCCCGCGGCGCATCGGTCAGCACGGGGTGACCGGTGCGCCGCGGGTGGAGCTGATGGCCGCCTGATCGGCGCCGCCGTTCTTACGCCGCGTCCCTCGAGACGATGATCTGGTCCGCGAGGCCGTACTCGAGCGCCTCCTTGGCGGTGAAGATCCGGTCGCGATCGGTGTCCTTGCGCAGTCGTGTCACGTCCTGGCCGGTGTGCGCGCTCAGGATCTCCTCGGTCTGCGACCGGACCCGCAGCACCTCCGCGGCCTGCAGGGCGAGATCGGAGATGGTGCCCTGACCCTGCGCGGACGGTTGATGCAACAGCACCCGCGAATGCGCGAGCACGTGCCTGCGCCCCGGCGCGCCCGCGGCGAGCAGCACCGCCGAGGCCGACGCCGCCTGACCCATGCAATAGGTGGCGACCGTGGGGCGCAGGAACTGCATGGTGTCGTAGATGGCGAGCATCGCGGTGGTCGAGCCGCCCGGCGAGTTGATGTACAGGCCGATCTCCCGATCCGGCGCATCCGCCTCGAGGTGCAGCAGTTGCGCCATCACCACGTTCGCAACACCGTCGTCGATCTCGGTGCCCAGGAAGATGATCCGTTCGTTGAGCAGTCGGCTGAACACGTCGAAGGAACGCTCGCCCGCAGGGGTCCGCTCGATGACGCTGGGAATCGCGTACTGCGCCATGACTACAGCCCCATCCGTCGTGCGGTCGCGAACGGCGCGATCTGTGCGAACGATCCGACCACGTGATCGACGATCCCGTACTCGCGTGCCTGCTCGGGGGTGAACCAGCGGTCCCGGTCGCTGTCCGCGGCGATCTCCTCGACCGTGCGGCCGGTCTCGGCCGCCAGGATCTCCTCAGACTGCCGCTTCATGTACTCCCAGTTGTCGGCCTGGATGGCGATGTCGATCGCCGTGCCGCCGATGCCGGCCGACGGCTGGTGCATCATGATCCTGCTGTGCGCGAGGCTTATTCGCTTCCCGTGGGTGCCGGAGGCGAGCAGCACCTGGCCCATGCTCGCGGCGAACCCAAGGGCGACGGTCACCACGTCGTTGGGGATCAGCTTCATGGTGTCGTAGATGGCGAGCCCGGCCAGCACGGAGCCGCCGGGTGAGTTGATGTAGACGACGACGTCACGCTCGGCGTCGGCCGTGGCGAGCAGCACCATCTCGGCGCAGGCCCGCTCGGCCATCTCGTCGTTCACCTCACCGGTCAGCATCACGGTGCGCTGCCGGAACAGTCGGTCGGTGAGTTGGTCTCGGTAGGTCAGGGCTGGTGTCGCGGTCATGTGTTCCGTTGTATCCGCTTGGCGCGGTGGCGAATCGATTTGTCTGCCGAGGGCAGACGGATCCGGTCGGGGCCTAGAACACGAACGGGATCAGCCGCTTGGTCCGGCGCATGTACTGCCGGTAGGGCTCACCGAGACCCTCGGCCAGCGTCCGCTCCTCGTGCGGGATCCGCACCACGTAACCGAGCACCAGCCCGAGCACCGCGAGGGGGGCGAGCCAGTTGGTGTACGCGATGGTGAACCCCAGTGCGCAGATCAGCGCGCCGGTGTACGACGGGTGCCGGATCCACCGGTACAGGCCGGTGTCCACCACCGTCTGACCGGGCGCGACCTGGACCTTGAACGTGAAGGCGGCCCCGAGTTCGTACACCGCACGCAGGCGCATGCCCTGACCTGTGGCCGCGATCGCCAGGCCCGCAACGAAATACCAGACCGCGCCCGTGGTGATCACCGTCGACGTGACGAGCAGGCTGATCGCCAGCCCGCCGGCGTAGGCGGCCAGCAGCCCCAGCCCGACCGCGAGCCCGCTGCGCGCATCCTGATCCCGCTCGGCGCTACCGGGCCGGGTACGTCCGATCCAGAACTCCGAGAGCACAAACGCCGTGAACGCCGCCGCGAGGATGGCTCCGGCGGCGGGGTCGGACGCGAACAGCGGGAGCACGGCGCCGCCTCCTCGGTCCGTCGCGTCCGCGGCCGATCTAGCCGGCCGCGTCCTCGTCCAGGGTGTGCTTGACCAGGGCGTTGGCGTGCCCGTGCCCCATCCCGTACTCGGCCTTGAGCCAGTCGACGAGTTCTTTGTGCTTGGTCAGGTCCGAGGACCGGATCATGTTCTGCCACTCCGCGATCGGTCGGCCGTACTTCTGCTCGATCGAGGGGAAGTAAGACGCCGGACCCTTCACTGCTTCAGTCATGAAAGGGACGCTACCGCCCAGAGTCTCGTCATTCCGTCCATTGACACCGTCCGACCCGCAGTCGATACTGAACTAGATGGTTCAGCATTCACGGCTCGACGCCTCGTTCGCGGCGCTCTCGGATCCCACCCGGCGCGGGATCCTCGAACACCTCGGCCGGACGGACGCCACGGTCAGCGAGCTGGCGGAGCGCTTCGAGATGACCCTCACCGGCATCACGAAGCACCTGCGCCTCCTCGAGGACGCGGGCATGGTCGTGACCGAGAAACGCGGCCGCGTGCGGCACTGCCGACTCGGCACGAACCCGTTCGACCGCGAGCTCGCCTGGATCCGGGGTCACCAACTCGAGATCGAGGGCCGCCTGGACCGTCTCGGACAGTTCCTCAACCGCATGGAGGAGTAACGATGACCACGCAACACACCCCCGCCGCGACCGTATCCACCCCCGGCGACAGGGACATTCACGTCGAGCGCATCTTCAACGCCACCCGCGATCGGGTCTGGGCCGCATACACCGAACCGGAGCTACTCGCCCAGTGGTGGGGTCGCGGAAACCCGCTCGACGTCGAGCGCTGGGAATTCGAGCGGGGCGGCCACTGGCGGTTCGTCGAGCACCACGAGGGCGGCACCGACGGCTTCGAGGGGCGGTTCCGGGAGATCACCCCGAAGGAGCGGATCGTCTACTCCTTCGAGTGGGACGGCATGCCCGCGCACGTGTGCATCGATTCCGTCGAGTTCATCGACCTCGGCGACGGCCGCACCAGGGTCGTCATCGACAGCCAGTACTTCACCGCCGCCGAACGCGACGGCATGCTGCAGTCCGGCATGGAGGACGGCATGAACGCCAGCTACGCGGCGCTGGACGCGCTGCTCGCGAAGGCAGGCTGAACGTCGCCGCTCAGTCGTTGAGGCAGAGGCAGAAGTAGTGCCCGGCCGGATCCCGGAACACCGCGAAGTCCGGGTGGTCTGCCGGTCCCTCGACGAGCTCCGCGCCCAACCCGAGCACCCACCTCGTGGAGGCATCCATGTCGTCGATCCGCAGATCCAGGTGCACCCGCACGCCCTGCGCCGGCCAGTCGGCCGGGACGAAGTCGGGCGCGAGCTGGAACGCCAGCCGGAGGGTGCCCGGCCCCTGCAGGACCACCCAGTGGTCGTCCGACCGCGTGACCTCCCAGCCGAGCACCGCGCCGTAGAAGGCGGCCAACGCGCCCGGATCGGGACAGTCCAGGACGGTGTATTCCATACCGATGGCGGGACGGGTCATGGCCTCGACCCTAAGCCGCGCCGGACCCCGATTGCCAGGATCTTCTCAGGCGTCCCTGAACAGATCCTTACCCGCCGAGGGCATCGTGGACTCATGTCGCAGATAACCGTCCTCGCCGTCGGTGGCACCGGCGAGTCGCACCCCGATGACCGCCGCACCGAGGTGTCCGGGCTGCTGCGCGAGGTCACCGACACGCTCGACGGCCGCTTCGTCGCCCATTGGGTCGGCTACCCCGCCTCCTACGGCCCCGTCGCGGTCGGTGGGCTCAGCTACCGGCAGAGCACCGCCGTCGGCGTGCGCAGGGTGATCGAGGCGGTCGCGGAGACCGACGGCCCGGTGATGCTGATCGGCTACTCGCAGGGCTGCACGGTCATCCGCGAGGTGCTGGGGCACATCGCCGCGGGACGCCTGGCCGCGGACGGCATCGCCGCGGTCGGGCTGATCTCCGATCCCGAGCAGCCGGACGGCGCCGTGCCGGACTGCCGCGGGCACGGCGTCGCCGGGCCGGGGCCCGCGATGCCGGACTCGATCCCGGTCCTGTGGGTCGGGCACCCCGAGGACATGATCTGCAACGCCAGCGACGACAGCTACGTGCGCGACATCGCGGACCTCACGCGCTGGATGTCACTCCGGGAACCCCGCACCTGGCTGGGAAAACTCTGGGAACTGCTCCGAGACAACAGCTTCCAGAATGCGGCCAAGACCCGGGTGAGCATCCGGCAGTGGCGCACCGACCTGCGGCGACTGCGCACCGCCGCGGTCGAGGTGCTCGGCTACCTGCCCGCACGGCTGACCTGGGGCCGCGTGCGGATGAGCAATCCGCGGGGCGGCCGGCACGTCGCATACGCCACCGAACCACTCGACGCGGCCGGGCTGACCGGATGCCAGGTGCTGGCGCAGTGGATCCAGGTGCAGGCGACGTTCGGGGCCCGGTACACGCGCCGCAGGCCGATGCTGGCCGCCTGAGCACGACGAGCGCTCACCGCGCTGTTGGATCTGGGTCAGGCGGGCTCGGGCGCGAGGTCGTCGGCGTCGGGGAACCGCTTCAGCAGCCTGGCGATCATTCGGTGCATCTCGTACATGCGTCGATCCAGCGCCCCTGCCCTGACGAGCAGTTCGGCCTGGCGGTCGAGGTTGCCGGAGCGCCGGGCGAGGACCGCGTCAGCCTCGGCCGATTCGATGCCTGCTGCCAGGTCTTCGACCTCCCGACGGAGCATGACCAGGAACATCCGAGCCTGCGCTTGCTGCATCGGCATCGATCGGGACCTTCCTCACGCTTGCGGCGCGGCCCAGTGCGGCCTCACGGCAGTCTCTCCGGACACTCCGGCCCCGTCAACATGCGGACCGTCCAGTACGCGCGCGATACGCTGGGCTTTGTTCGGGCCGGGCCCTCTAGCGTCGCAGGAGATCTGTTGTGAAACTCGCTCGTACGCTCGGTATGTGTGCCGTCTCTGTCGCCGCGTTGGGGTTGTCGACCGCGGGGGTTGCGGCGGCGGCTCCGGTGACCGTTCCGTTTCAGATCAATCCGGCCCCGTACGGGAATCCGAACGGGAGCTTCGACGCGTTTCCGGCACGGTGTGCGGCGGTGGTCGGTGGCCAGCCAGGAGCTGTGGTGATCACCGGCGGGAATCCCGGAGGCTGGGGCTGCCCGCTCTCCTCGCAGGTGCAGTGGATGAACCTGTCGACCGGCACGACCGGCTCCGCCTACCTGTCGGATGGTTTGAACGGGATCCCGGCGGGGGCGACGGTGAACACCGGGGTCGGGCAGGTCGTCGTGGTCCTCAATCCGGTGGCCGGGATCGTCACTCCGGGTTTCGCCACGTTCTACGTGCCGTGACGGCACCCGGCACCGATCCCGGTGCGATGCGGGCCGTCAGTGTGCGGCCGGCCGGGTGGCGGGCTGGAACTTGAAGGACACCGCCTCCATCAGCGGCTTGTGCTGGGTCTTCTGCACTGCCGCAATGCGCCACTGACCATCGGCGTCACGAATGACGGTGTAGGTCGCGAGCTTTCCCAGCTTCTTCGGCGCGCCCTTCGAGGATTCGCCTCGGGTCACGACTACAGCCGTATCGGTGCCGTAGCGGCGGACCTCCAGGATGTCGACGGCGAGGCGGGTGCCCTTCAGGAAGCTGTCGAACAGCGCCTGATGGGCCCGGCCGATCTCGCCGCCACCGCGGTAGACGGTGCCGACGTAGGTGACATCGGTGGCGTCGGCGGTGAAGCAGGCGCCATAGGCGGCCCCGTCGCCCCGGTTCCAGGCGTCCTGGCTGAGCTCGATCAGTGCACGGATGGCGGTGGTGTCGGTGGTGTTCATCGTGAGGCCCTTTCGAATCGTTGGCGTGAGTGCATTTCAGGTCGACGCAAGGAAGGACAGTGCCGTGCGCCGAGGCAGCAGTCGCAGCGCGGCGGTGAACAGCCGGTTGGCGCGACTGGTGAGCACGACGGGCCCAGCGTTGCCGGACAGGGCTTTCCGTGCACTGCCCGCCACCTGCTGCGGCGACTGGATCAGCCAGGACGGCACGTCAGCGGCAGTCTGCGAAGAGGTGGCGGTGACGCCCGGACACAGGGCCAGAACCTGGACGCCACGCGGCTTCTGTTCGTGCCACAGTGTTTCGGAGAACGTCGTGACGAAAGCCTTCGAGGCGCTGTAGACGCTCATGCCGGGCTTCGGAGTGTGCCCGAGCGTGGAGGATACGTTCACCAGCACACTGCCGGTAGGAGCGACGGCGAGGAAAGCATGCGCCAGCACCACCACGGCCCGGCAGTTGAGATCCAGCGTGGTGAGCGCGGATTCGAGCGGAAGGTCGGCGAAGCCGCCATGCGTGGCAGCTCCGGCATTGTTCACCAGCAGCGAGTATCCGCTGCCGCGAAGCATGTCCGCCGTGACACGGAGCCCGTCCTCGGTGGCGAGGTCCGCGACGAGGAATTGGTGGCCGTCGCCGAGTTCGGCCATCAGCGCTTCGAGCCTCTGGCCGTCTCTCGCCACGGCCGTGACCGAGTAGCCCGCCGACGCGAGCGATATCGCGAAGGCCCGACCGATGCCTGCGCTCGCACCGGTCACCAGCGCCTTCATCGCTCCGCCTGCGGCTTGGTCTCCGGGTCGAAGAGGTACGAGATTCGTTCCATCACCCGCTGCCGCTGCGTGTTGTGGAAGCTGGCGATCCGCCACTGTCCGTCCAGTTCGCGAACCAGCGTGTAGGTCTGGGTCTTGGACAGCTCGTCCGGACGGTCGTTCTCGTAGCGGTCGCCACGGCTGGTGACGATGGCCACGTTGCCGCCATAGAAGCGGGCGCCGAGATAGGAGTCCGCGAGCTTGGTGTCCTTCAGGAATCCGGCGAACAGGGCGCGATGCGCCGCAGTCAGATCGCCGCGGCCTTGGTAGTGGGTGCCGATGAAGGTGGTGTAGCTCGCGTTCTCGGTGAACACCGCGCCGTAGGCGTCGGCGTCATTGCGGTCCCACGCCGCAGTCATGGCACTCAAGGTCGCGCACACCCCCAGCAGGTCGGAGTTGGAACCGCCGTCGGGGGTGACCGTCGTGCACTCGGCAACGCCGGCGTTTTTGACCTCGGAGGTCTGGTTCAGCCACAGATAGCCGCCGGCGGCCGTCACTCCGAGCGCGAGGGTGGCCCCGCCGAGCGCCCGAACAATGGTGCGGCGACGCGACCTGCCCGACGTGGTCGGTTCCGTATCGACGATGGTCATAGCAAGAGCCCTCCGTGTTATTCTCTGCTTAGAAGATTTATCTTCTCTGGCGATTTCTCTTCGTTAAGGAAGAGACTATGAGAGAGGGCCACCCTTGTCAACACCTCGGCACGCAAGCGATCCGAGCGCCGTCTTCCGTCGGTATCTGAGTTCCGTTGTGCTGCATGCTCAAGCGGGCGCGAAGGCCGTCGACCTGGGCGCGACCGACCTGTACGCACTGAACATCCTCGAACTGAACGGCGCCATGACGCCCGGCGAACTCGGCGGGCGCACGGGCCTGACCACCGGCCCCACCACCCGGCTCATCGATCGCCTCGAACAGGCGGGCTACGTACGCCGGGCCGCCGACCCCGGCGACCGACGCAAGGTCATCGTCGAACCGATCAGCTCACCCGCCGACCTCGACAAAGTGCTGACCCCGGCCCGGCGCAGGATCGGCGACATCATCGCGAGTTACACCCCGCAACAGCGCGAACTGCTCTTCGACTACTTCGCCCGCGCGTCCGAGGCATTCCAGCAGTCGGTCGACGAAATCGCCGAGCACGACCGAAGCGCCGATTGACCCGGCAGCAGAAACCCTTGTGGTCGAACACATGTTCGACCAGACTTCGAACATGGATCTCGACGAGATGCTCACCGCACCACAGGATGTGGCCGCGTGGCAGCTCGCCGACACCGAACTCCTGCGCAACCAACTCCCCTTCGCCGCATAAGGCGAAACCCACAGGGCGACTCCGATGGTCCGGGGCCGTGGTGGAGCATTGCTACTCGGCCTTCGACGCCGAACCGCCTCCGTTCCCGTTCTTCACCGGGAACAAACTGCGTGCGATAACCAGCAAGATGCCGATCACCTCGATCACCGACGCCGCCAGCCACGCGGTCATCACCTGAGAATTGGCATCGGCCCTGTTCGAGAAGATGTACACGCCGAAGAAGATGTTCGAGGCGACAAGCTGCGCGCCCACGAAGGCAATCGCCCAGTACGCGAGGCGCTTACGCAGACGGATGTCCTGTTGCCGGTTCTCCGCCTTCAACGTCTGGATGCGCAGCTTCTGGGCCTCCAGGGCGGTCCGGGTGTCCTGCTCCGCATCGGAGCTCTCACTCGTGTCGCCGTCGGGAGCCTCACCCCCGGGTCGGCGAGCAGGCATGGCCCGCTTCGCCTCGCCTTCCAGCTCTTCGGCACGCTGGAGCTTCTCGAGTACGGACGCCTGCCACACGCGGGCGGTCTCGGCCTCTCCCGACAACTGTGTCGTTGCGACGCTCCCCGACAGGCCGCCTACCTCCGTGCTCATTTCAGCAGGCCCAGGTTGGCGAGCCGATAGTTCATCGCCGGGGTCGAGACATTGAATTTTCTCCGGAGTTCGTCGACGGATGATCCCTTCGCCCACCACTTCTTGGCGATGGCAGCAGGCATCAGCAGTTCAGCGGCGAAGCTGTTCGCCCAGACCTCATGGGGATCCGCCCCAGCCGACGCGAGTTCGGCGCGCTCATCGACGAACCCCATCGGCTCCTTGTCCCCCTGCCGCTGCGCAAAGTGCCCCAACTCATGGGCGACGGTGAACCGCTGTCGAACGGGACTGTCCGACTTGTTCACATAGATTTCGACCGGGCCCGCATGCTCCTCCCGCACGATGAAGCCGGCCAGCGAATCGTCGAGGTGCACTCGGCGAACATCGATGCCAAGGCTTTTCGCGATCTCGAACGGGTTGACCGGAAAGTGGATGACGTTGTCCCCGTCGTTCCAGTGGTTGATGCGCATCCGTCGCGCCTCGGATTTCGGATTCACCGACTCACCCCTCTCGACCCGCCGCAGATACAGCGCACCTCGCCGAGCAAGTATGCCCGGCAGAACACCGCAGGGCTCGGCCGGCCAGACGGCTGCACCGGCCTTCAATGAAAAGTCGCCCCTCACCCGAATACGGGTGAGGGGCGACCTGGATACACCGCTCCGCTACGTGTGCCGGCGGTTCATGTGATCTGGCTACAGATCACAGGGTCTCGATCACCGACTGTCCGGCCGGGGTGCGCAGCGCCTTCGTCGTCTCCACGCCCGAGTTCGGATTCAGCTTGTCGACGGTCCGGAACTGGAAGCGCGCCTCGGACGCGTCGACCTCGAGAACCCCGTAGCCGTGATCGACCATGTTGGCGTGCCGCAGGTGCGGGTTCTTGGCGCGCCTGCTCACCTCTTCGGCCCGCGCCGCGCCCGTGTCACTGCTACCGGTGGCGCCGCCATCCCCGGTGTTGGCGGAGGTGACCGACGGGACGACGAACTCGACGCCCGCGCGCCGGGTGCCGGGCGCGTTCACCTGGGCACCGGTCGACGTGCCCGGCGCGAACCCGGTGTCCCACAGCTCGCCCGCCCAGCCGTCGTGGTCGTCACCGGTCACCAGGACCAGGTTCTCCACCGATTGGGCCGCGGTGGACAGGATCTCGGTTCTCTCGGCGCCATAGCCGTCCCAGGTGTCCATGTAGGCGCGGGCGCCGTCGTCCTCCACCACCATGCCCATCATCATGTTGGCATTCGCGATCACCTTCCAGCGGGCGTCGGATTGCGTCATGCCGTTGAGCAGCCATTGCTTCTGCGCCGCGCCGAGCATGGTCCGGCTCGGCGCATCGGCCTCGGCGCAGACGACGAGTTCGGCGTCGCCGCAGGCCTGCTTGTCGCGGTACTGGCGGGTGTCCGGCGCGAACAGCTCCACCGTCCGACCCACCCGCAGCGAGCGGTAGGTGCGCGTCGGGTCATTGGCGAAACGGGGAACCGGCATGTGCTCGAACCACGACTGCCACGCCCACTGCTTCTTCTGCTGGAACCCGACCGCCGCGTCGAGGTCCGAGACCACCGGGAAAGTCCAGCCGTCCTTGCTGTAGTTGTTGCGGAACTCGTGGTCGTCCCAGATCGGGATGAACGCGTGCTGGCTGTGCATCATCCGCAGATCCGCGTCGGTGCGGTACTGGCGGTACTTGTCCCGCATGGCGTCGATGGTCTGCGGGAACGCATTGGTCGCGACACCACGGACGCCCGGCTTGGTGAACTCGTATACGTAGTCGCCAAGGCACACGACGAAGTCGAGGTCCTCCGCGGCGAGATGCCGGTGCGCCGCGTAGTAGCCCTCCTCGAAGCCCTGGCAGGTGAACCAGCCGATGCGGACCGGCTCGTTCGAATCGGCGGGCCGCAGCGTCTTGAAACGACCGACCGGCGACTCGCCCCCGTTGCCGCGGAACTGGTAGTAGTAGGCCTCCCCCGGAGCCAATCCGTTCACATCGAAATGCACCGTGCCATCGGCATCTTCACGTACCTGAACCCGTTCGGCGAGCACCGGGCTGGACAGGTCCTCCCGCTTCGAGACCACCAACGCCAATTCGCCGCCCGAGGCGCTGCTGCTGCCGAGGCTGCCCGTCCCGATGCTGCCGGTACTGACGCTGCCGGTTCCCCCCGCCGCGCCGACGCGCGTCCACAATGTCGCGCCGTCGGTGCGCGGCACCCCGGCCATCACGCCGTTGCCGAACTCGGGGTTGCGGATCAGTCCCGCCCCGCCGTCGGGGGCCTGGCGCAGGACGGGGGTGGCGTTCGCGGCGGCGGGCAGCAGGCTCGCACCACCGAGTACGGACAGGCCGGCCAGAAAGGCGCGACGGGAGACATTGGTGGGCGGAAAGGACACAAGCCACCTCAGGTGCGGTAGGGACAAATTCCAGATGACCCTAGACGTCCACGATCTGTTCCGCAGTTGTTTCCCCGCTGTTCACCGAATGGCCTCGATCCGCCCAGGAGAAGTGGGCGTTGGGCAAATGCTCAACACCGGGATTCGCCCTCGGACCCGGCCTGCTGCCGGTAATCTCGGCCCGCGCGATGGCGATACCGTTGCGAGAGATCGGTTCGACATGACATGAGGAGTGGGGACATGGGTTCGATCGAGATCATGAATTGGCTTCAGGCGGGGGCGAGTGCCGGAGATCCGATCAGGGGGCCGCTCTACGTCGCGGCGTTCGTCATCGGCGGACTGTACAGCGTGCTCTTCGAGGGTGCCGTGATCTGACGGACCTGCGAGGGTGCGTCACGCCATGTGGTTTGGCGTAAGCCTCCGAGCTGAGAATGGCCCCGCCTCAGGCGGGGCCTTTCTCGTTCGTCCCCCGGGAATGATCGATACCCGGGGCTGCGAACCGCACGTTTCGAGGCCTGGCGCCCTAACTCGTCAGAACCGCGGCTTCCGGCAGCGGCCGGACGGTGAGGATCTGCTGCGCGCAGCCCACGGGACCGTGGACGTCGTGCAGGATCGTGCTCGTCAGCCCCTGCCCCGTCGAGCCGAAGGTGACGGTGGTGTCGAGCCCGGTCCACTCGCCCTCGGGCTGGCGGTACAGGTGGATGGTCAGGTCCAGGTTCGGGAACATCCACTTGGCTGGGTCCTCTAGCACTCCGATGCCGTTCGCGGTATCGACCAGGGCAAGGAATGAGGCCAGGCTGCCGGTCCGCTCGCCCACCACCAGATTCACTGATGTCGACGCCCAGGCCGTGGCGCGTCCCGCACTCGGCATGCCGACCTGCCGGATGTCGAGCGAAGCGATGTAGCCGCCGGGCCACAACGAGCCCATCGGCCATGGCGAGGCGGACTCGGGGCCCGGCAGCGTGGCAGGTTCTCCCCCGGCTACGACGGCGGTGTCGAGGTCGGCCAGATACCAGGCCCTGGCGGTGACCACGGCCCGGCCCGCGATGACCACGGTGGCCTGGACCAATTCGATGGTCCGGCCGGGCCGCACGGTCTCGACGTGGACGTCGAACTCCTCGAGCGCGATGCGGCCGAGGATGTCGAAACTGATGCGCCCCATCGGCAGCGCGGGACGCCCCTCGCTCGCTCGCGTCCTCTCGATCTCGTGGACGACCAACCCGGCCACCGGGCTGAAGTGCTGCTCGTCGGCCGCCCACGCACCGCTCGCGTGCGGGGTCGGGACGAACCGATGGTCCGAAACCCGCTCGAAGTAGCCGGCCCCGTGTCCTGTCGCCTCGATCATCGGACGCACCTTTCGCCATTTATCGACTCTAGGGTCGAACTTTAACCCATGGAGTCGAAAGACCGCCTCCACGGTTGCCAAATGGCCCGACATCGCGGCGGAAGGTCCGGCCCCGGACGCCCGATATGATTTGCCGATGACTTCGACCGTGGACGGAGAGCCCGCCGCTCCGGCCGGGCGGGCCGCCCGCCGTCGCGATCGCCGCAAGGCGGAGATGATCTCCGCCGCGCTCGAGATCCTCGCCGGCAGCGGATACCAGGGCATGCGTTTCGAGGATGTGGCCGAGCGCACCGATATCGCGAAAGCGACTCTGTACCACTATTTTCCGAGCAAGGATGCACTGGTCGCCGAGGCCTTGGAGAAGCTCACCACCGACGTTCTGACCAGCCTGGGCGAGGCGCTCGACGGGGCCACTGACCGATCCGCGGCCGACCAGCTGCGCACCCTGATCGCCGAGCAGCTACACATCCTCACCGTGCGCTACCCCGAGGTCGGGAAGGTGTTCTCGTTCCCCGCACCGTGGCCACCGGACCACGGCGAGCTGATCAAGGCGATGCGCCGTCGCCACGACCAGCTCTTCCGCAGCGTCGTCGACCTCGGTGTCGACGCGGGCGAGTTCGACTGCCCCGACCCGTCCGTGGCCCTGCACTGCCTGCACGGCATCCTCAACCACGCCTCGATCTGGCTGCGCCCCGAGGCCGACCCCGACGGGCGGTCCCGCGACGCCGTGGTCGAGGAGTCCATGCGCCTGTTCGTGCGCGCCTGAGCACGCATCCGACACGACGAACGGGCGGTTCCCGGGAAACGCGCTCGGCGTTTGCTCCGGGAACCG
>NZ_JBSGTR010000057.1:0-39697 GCF_053607505.1 Rhodococcus sp. NPDC055112 | reverse complement strand
TGGGCGAGGATCCGGTCCGCGAGCCCGAGGCTGTTGCAGATCCGGGCCGCCTCGCTCTCCGCGACGTAGCCGCCGAGGGACGAGAACCGATCCTCCAGCGCGCCGTACTTGCGCACGGCCTTGTCCAGCTCGGCGCCGTCGACCAGCTCCGCCATCAGGGTCTGCTGCTTCTCCATGTCCCGGAGGATGGTGTCCAGGCCGCGGGCGGAGAGCACGCGGTCCTTGGCGAGCACGCTGAGGTCGCCCTCCTTCGGGTCCTGCGGCAGGTACCCGAGGTCGCCCGTGCGGATCACCGAACCGGCATAGGGCTCGCCCTCACCCGCGAGGATGCGCAGCGTGGTGGTCTTGCCCGCACCGTTGCGGCCGACCAGACCGATCCGGTCGCCTGCCTGCACCCGCAGCGCCGGGCCCGGCGCGGAGAGAAGGGTCCGCACACCGGCACGAACTTCGAGGTCGGTGGCGGTAATCAACAAGAACTCCTAAATGGAAACGGAAACTTTGCGTGACCGGGCAAACGCCGACGGCACACGAGACACAAGAACGATCCACTTTACCGTGACATTCCCGGCGAGAGTTGCACGGCGTTGTGATTCGGCTAACGTTCCGCAGATGACTCACCCGAAGGATCTGCAGGGAAAGACGGCGCTGGTCACGGGCGCGAGCCGCGGCATCGGCCGGGCCATCGCGGCCGAGTTCCTCGCGCGCGGCGCCGCCGTCGCCATCACCGCCCGCAAGGCGGAACCGCTGGAGGCCACCGCGCAGGAACTGCGGGCAGCCGTCCCTGGCGCCGTGATCCTGCCGATCGCAGGAAACGCGGGCGACGCCGATGCACGCGCGGAGGCGGTCACGCGGACCGTCGCCGAACTCGGCTCGCTCGACATCCTCGTCAACAACACCGGCATCAATCCGGTCTTCGGGTCGCTGATGGATGCCGACCTGGACGCGGTGCGGAAGATCTTCGACGTGAACGTGGTCGCCGCGCTCGGCTACATCCAGCAGGCATACCGAGCCTGGATGGGCGAACACGGTGGCGCGGTGGTCAACCTCGCCAGCGTCGGCGGACTGCGATCGACAGGGGTGATCGCCGCGTACGGCGCATCGAAGGCGGCGCTGATCCGCCTGACCGAGGAACTGGCCTGGCAGCTCGGGCCGAAGATCCGGGTCAACGCGGTCGCCCCAGGAATCGTGAAGACGCAGTTCGCGGCCGCCCTCGTGGCGGCAGGCGAGGATCAGGCCGCGGCCGGCTACCCGATGAAGCGGCTCGGTTCGCCCGAGGATGTCGCGAACCTGGTCGGGTTCCTGGTCTCGGATGCCGCCTCCTGGATCACCGGCGAGACGGTCCGGGTGGACGGTGGGCTGCTCGCGACGGGTTCGATGTAGCAATGGGTGAGGAGACGCTGTGACCATTCGCCGAGTCGTGCCGGACATCCGGTCCGACGATCTGGACGGTAGCCGCAGGTTCTACGGCCTGCTCGGCTTCGTGGAGGTCATGAACCTGGGCTGGGTGACGACGCTGGCGTCGCCCTCGAACCCGACGGCCCAGCTGACGCTGATGAGCGAGGACGCCACCGCGGCCGTCCATCCCGACCTGAGCGTCGACGTGGACGACGTGGACGCGGTGTACGCGACCGTCGTCGCGGCGGGCGCGGAGATCGTGCACCCGCTGCAGGACGAGGAGTGGGGTGTGCGCCGGTTCTTCGTCCGGGACCCCAACGGCAGCGTGGTCAACGTCGTGGGCCACCTGTGATCCGATGACGACCCGCGAACCGGTTTTCGATCTCGCGGTGGTCGGGCTGGGGCCGGCCGGGCGGGCGCTCGCCCACCGGGCCGCCGCCGCCGGGCTCGACGTGGTCGCGGTCGATCCGCATCCCGGCCGCCGCTGGACGCCCACCTACGCGGCGTGGTGCGACGAGCTGCCCGGCTGGCTCGACGGGCACGCCGTGGCCGCGGCCCGGGTCGACCGACCGCGGGTGTGGACCACCCGCGAGCACGTGCTGACCCGGCCCTACTGCGTGCTCGACAACGATGCGTTGTCTGCGGCGCTTGACCTCGGCGCCGCGCGGGTGCTCACCGGCACCGCCGCCGAGGTCGAGCCGGACCGGGTGAACCTCAGGGACGGCAGCCGGCTGCGCGCCCGACAGGTGATCGATGCGCGCGGCGCCCAGCCCGCGCGGGGTCTGGCGGAACAGACCGCCTACGGCGTGGTGGTGTCCGGGGAAGCCGCGGTCCCGGTCCTCGGGGACGGCGAGGCCTGGTTCATGGACTGGCGGGCGGACAACGGCGCACCACCGGACGAGACCCCGTCGTTCCTCTATGCGGTCCCCCTCGGCCACGACCGGGTCCTGCTCGAGGAGACCTGCCTGGTGGGCAGGCCGGGGCTGTCCCTGGACGTGCTGCGCACGCGCCTGGAGACGAGGCTGCGCGCGCGGCGGGTGCCGGTGGCCACCCACGGGGACCGCGAACGGGTGCGGTTCCCGGTGCAGGTTCCGCGCGCCGCGGGTACGACGGCCACCTTCGGCGCGCGCGCCGGAATCATGCACCCCGGCACCGGGTACAGCGTCGCCGCCTCGCTGTCCGCCGTCGACGGCCTGGTCGGTGCCATCCTCGACGACGGCGATCCAACCGCCGCGCTGTGGCCCGCCACCGCGCGGGCGGTCCGCGGTCTGCGCGAGGTCGGGTTGCGCGCACTGCTCCGGCTGCCACCCCCACTCACCGCGGAGTTCTTCGAGGCGTTCTTCGACCTGCCCGCCGGCCGACAGCGCGCCTATCTCTCCGAGCGTGCCGACCCGGTGGCGGTGAGCCTGGCGATGGCCGCGGTGTTCCGACGAGCCCCGAACCCGGTCCGGCGCACGCTGGCGAGAGCGGTCCTGCCGACCATCAACCCCTGGCGCGGATCTCGGCCACGACCTCGGTGACCGCGCCGGGGACACCGTCGATCGCCCAGACCGCCAGCGCCACCGCGACAACGGTCAGCAGCGGACCGAGCACCACCCGTTCGACGGTGCCGCCGGCCCGGATCGAGAGCATCGACGGCAGGCGCAGTTCCCACCACCGCCTGCGCCCCCAGGGCAGGAACGGCGCGAGGAACGGCACGCCCTCCTTGGTGATCGCGTCGCCGAGACAGTGCACCGCACATCCGAGGCCAACCGCGACTCCGAGCGCCCTCGAGCCCACCTCGTCCGGATACCAGGTCCAGGTGAATGCCGAGAGCACCGCGGCGACGACGGTGACCGCGATCCAGCCGTTGCGCGCGGCCCAGCTCCCCGCCAGGCCGCGCAGCGCCAGGCCGAGGGTGACGAACAGGGTGCCGATGATCGCCGGGCGCCCGAACTCGATCACCAACGCGGAGATCCCCGCGCTCAATGCAATCGCGAACAACGCTGTGTGCGTGAGCGTCCGGTGGCCGCCGCGACGCTTGGGGTCCCGACGCCCGCGGGTGAGCCGGTAGTACCACAGCGAGAGCTCGTCCACGCCGCGGGCGACCAGCTGACTGACAGGACCGAAGGACCTCGCGACCGTGGACTGCGCCGTGTCGAGGTCGGGCAGGAGCGCGGCACCCGCGCACACCCCGGCAAAGGTGAACACCTCGGCCGTCGAGGTCGGCCCGCCCCATTCGGATGGAAGAACCTGCGCGGCAAGCAGACCCGCGACCGCGCCGGAAACAGCATGGGTAGCACCCATCACCATGTGAGAGAACGCCTTTCGGAGAAACTGTCGAGCAGTGCCCGATCGGAGCCGCCCACACAAAACTAGCAACCCACACCGACACGCCACCCTCGACGGCCATCTCCGCTCACCGAATGCCGTGCACGGTCAGCCCGCGACCGGCACCGCCTTCGTCAACGGCTTGCCGTCGAGGTTCGCCGGGCGCGGCACGCCGAGGATCTCCAGCACGGTCGGGGCGATGTCGGCGATCGTGTAGCCGTTGTCGATCCCGCCCGCCTGATATCCATCACCGCGTGCGATCACGAAAGTCGAGGCCTCGTCCGGGGTCTGACCGCCGTGCCCGCCGAAGAGAAGGTGACCGTGGTCGGCGGTGACCAGCACGGTCCACCGCTCGCCGGTGTCGCGCTGACGCTGGTCCACCGCAGCGACGATCCTGCCGACCTCGACGTCGACCGCTTCTACGGCCTGGTTGTATGCCGGACCGAGGGTGCCGGTCCAGTGCCCGGCCCCGTCCACCTGGTCCAGCTGGGTGAAGATGAAATCGGGTCCAGAGGCTGCGATCGCGGTCGCCACCGCGATCGCCGTCGCCGTGTCGGTCGCGCCCTCGCTCCCCGCACCGGGTGTGGTGGTGACGACGTCGGCCCTCGGCGAGCCGCTGCCTGCGACGGTGGCGATGCCGTCCCACGTCGAGATGGCCTCGGTCCGCAGCGCAGGGTTTGCCCTCTCGATCTGGGTGAACGCGCTGGGGTACATGTCGAACCGGGCACCGTTGAAAGAGTTGTCCTGGACACCGTGCTTGGTGTTCCAGACACCGGTCAGGATCGTGGACCAGGACGGCGCGGAGATGGTGGGGTGACCCGAGATCGAGGAGGACCAGGTGGTCCCCTCCGCCATCATCCGGTGCAGGTTCGGTGTGTTGGCCGCCTTGATGTGGTCGAGCATCGTTCCGTCGAGTCCGATGACGACGATCTTGGCGGGACCGTTCGACGCGGTTGCCGCCGGAGGCGTTGCGGCGGTTGCTGTTCCGGCGGAAACTGAGCCGGCAATCGCGATGGACAGTGCGGTCAGGGTGCGAGTGCGCTTCGTGGTCACGCCGACGAGAATGCAATAGGACTAGACCAATCGCGCGCCGAACGGCACGAGTATCCCGACTGTTCACCGCACGTTCAATAAGGTCTAGACCAATCCGCGCATCCGTCCAGTCGTCCTCACCCCAGGCCCGCAACCTGGTCCGGACTCTTGTCAGGGCGCAGCCCGCGCCAGCTCGGGTGGCGCAGCCTCCCGTCCCCGGTCAGCTCCGAGTACCGCACCTCCCCAACGATTTCCGGGCGCACCCAGTGGGCCGCGCGCGCATCCACCGCCGGCACCGCGTCTCCGAACGGAGAGCTGTCCGCGGACGCGTCGGCCAACAGCCGCGACAGCCGCGACAGCGCGGCATCGCTGAAACCGGTCCCGACCTTGCCGACGTACCGCAGGCCACCGGCGCCCTCCGGCACACCGAGCAGAAGCGATCCGATCCCCCCTGACCGACGACCCTCCCCCTGCTGCCAGCCACCCACCACCACCTCGAGGTCCGAGAAATGCTTGAGCTTCAGCCAGGCCGCGGATCTACCGGCTCGGTAGGTCGAGTCCCAGCGCTTGGCGACCAGCCCCTCCATCCGGGCGGTTCGACTGGACTCGAGCGCCTCACCGAGGTCCGCGGGCGCCAGCGCGAGCACCCGCCACGGCTCGTCCTCGTCCAGACGTATCGCATCGAGCACTGTGCGCCGGTCCCGGTAGACCTTGGCGCGCAGGGACGTCCCGTCGAGCTGCAGGACGTCGAAGATCTCCAACAGCACCGGGTTCTTCTCCGCCGCCGCCCGCACATCGCGGGGCTTGGTCAGGCCCATCCGCTGCTGCAGCCGACCGAAGCTCGGGGCACCGTCATCACCGAGGACCACGATCTCCCCGTCCACCACGCCCGAATGACCGTGCAAGCCTTCCGGAACGGCCAGCAACTCCGGATAGCCGGGGGTGAGGTCGGATCCGCTGCGGCTGACCAGCCGGACGGTGGACACCCCGCTCTCGGCGTCGTGGTCGAAATGCACAAGGGCGCGAATACCGTCCAGCTTCGGCTCCAGAGCCCACACCTCGGGGTCGGCCCGCGACGTGAAGTCCTCGACGGTCACCGCCGACGCCAGCATCGGGGCCAGATCGCCCGCGGCGGCGCGTGATCGTCGTGAGGAGCCTGCGCGCTCGGGCTCAGGAGCCGGCGGGATCCCCGGCTGCGCGCCCCCAGCGGCCAGCCGGTCGAGGACCTCGCGGAAGTCCAACTGGCGCAGTCCCGGCCGTGTCAGCTCGTCCCAGGTCCGCGGGGCAGCCACGTTCGGGATCGCGGTGCCGCGCAGCGAGTACGGCGACACCGTCGTTTTCGACGCCGAGTTCTGGCTCCAGTCCACGAACACCCTCCCTGCGCGCTCGGCCCTGGTCATCTTGGAGATCACCGACTTCGGCGTCTCCCGCTCGAGTTCGACCGCGATCTTCTTCGCGAATTCAACGCACCGCGCCGCCGTCCAGCCCTCCCCGACCCCCGCATACAGGTGAATCCCCTTACTGCCACTGGTCACCGGCAACGCACCGAGACCGCTGTCCGCGAGCCGATCACGAACCCGCAGGGCCACCTCGGCACACTCCTCCAGCGTGACGCCCGGCCCCGGATCGAGGTCGATCACCAGGCGGTCCGGATCCACCGGCACGCCGCCCGCGCCGAATCTCCATTGCGGCACATGGAACTCGAGCGAGCCCGCCTGGGCGAAGTACACCAGCGACGCCAGGTCGTCGACGATCGGATAGGTGATGGTCTTCGACGAGTGGGTCATGGTCCGGCGATCCACCCATTCCGGCGTCGACACGTCGACGTTCTTCTGGAAGAACGGGGTCGCGGAGGTGCCGTCCGGCCAGCGCTTTCTGGTAACCGGCCGGCCGGCGAGCAGCGGCACCATCAGCGGACCGACCGTGGTGAAATACTGCAGGACCTCGGCCTTGGTGGTCCCCGTCTCGGGGTAGAGAACCTTGTCCAGATTGGTCAGGGACAGGCGCCTGCCCTCCACCATCACCACGGTGTTGTGACTCATGCTCCGCCCACCCATTTTCGGGTACTGCCTGGCCTGATCCCGTCCTGTGCACCATCATGGTTTCATGCGGTCTATTTGGAAAGGCTCCATCGCGTTCGGGCTCGTGAACGTCCCGGTGAAGGTCTACACCGCGACCGAGGACCATGACATCAAGTTCCACCAGGTCCACGGCGCCGATGGCGGCCGCATCAAGTACAACCGCGTCTGCCAGGAATGCGGCAAGACCATCCAGTTCGCCGACATCGACAAGGCGTACTCGTCCGAGGACGGGACGCAGGTGATCCTCACCGACGAGGACTTCGACGAGCTGCCCGCAGCCGAGAAACACGAGATCCCGGTCCTGCAGTTCGTGCCGTCCGAACAGATAGATCCGATCCTGTTCGAGAAGAGCTACTACCTCGAGCCGGACTCCGCCTCCCCCAAGGCCTACCAGCTGCTCGCGTCCACGCTGACCGAGAGCGACCGCACCGCGCTGGTGCACTTCACGCTGCGTCAGCGCACCCGCCTCGCCGCACTGCGGGTGCGTGACGGCGTGCTGGTCATCCAGACACTGCTCTGGCCCGACGAGGTACGGGCCGCGGAGTTCGAGACCCTCGACAAGGCTGCCGCTCCGAGCGACAAGGAACTGACGATGGCAAAGTCGTTGGTGGAATCCATGTCCGAGGACTTCGAGCCCGAGTCGTACACCGACGAATACCAGATCCAGCTGCAGAAGATGCTCGACGAGGCGATCAAGAACGGCGGCAAGAAGGTGACCCCGCCGGAGGAGGTCGCCGCGCACAAGGAGGATGCGGAGGTCGTGGACCTGGTCGCCGCGCTGCAGCGCAGCGTCGATGCGGCCAAGTCGGGCAAATCAGGCGAGGCCTCCACGAAGCCCGCGCCTGCGAAGAAGTCCGCGGCCAAGAAGGCACCGGCCAAGAAGACAGCCGCACGGAAGACCGGCTAGCTCGACTCGTCCCTCATCAGGGCGAAGTAGAAGTGCTCGCCGCCGTCGAGTACGTCCTTGCCGTTCATGATGCCCATCAGGGTCCGGTCGTCGACGCGCTTGAAGTGGTCGAACACCGGCATCCCGTCGTAGATCATCGTCGCGGTGCACTCGCCCCTGAACTCCACCATCCACAGGCTCGCCTCCCCCTTGCCTGCCGCCACGTCGGAGTACAGCTCGCCATCCGACCCACGGCACAGCATCGGCTGCACATCGAATCGCGTTCCGAAGTTCTTGCCGTACCACCCGGACCTGGCGAGCAGCCGGCCCGTGCGATGACCCGTCTCGAAGCCGCTACCCCGCCACCTGCCCTCGAGCTCATCGATGTGCACGGTCGGCAGCGCCGCCCAGATGCCGTCGAGATCGCGCGGATCGACGGGCCCTTCGCTCTCGAGCAGCTCCCTGAATCTCTGTGCGTCGGCCACGGTTTCTTCCTGTCCTCGGGCGAATCGGTCGGATGACTGCTGCGGTTCAGAACGTGAGCACCGGCTTGACGACGGCCCCGCTCGCCGCCGCCGCGAGGGCCGTCTCGATCTCCTCGAACGGGAAGGTCGTGATCATCTCCTCGAACGGGAAGCGCCCGGCCCGCCAGAGGTCGATGAGCTCGGGAATGAACGTCTGCGGGTCGACGTCGCCCTCGATGACACCGGTCACGCTGCGGCCCATCAACAGGCTCGACTGGTCGAGAAGCACCGGGTTGCGTCGACCCCGCAGGCCGGCGGTCGCGCAACTGCCCGGCGAACGCAGCACGGCAACCGCCAGGCTCAGGACCTCCTCGCTGCTGACGGTGTCCACGCTGTGGTCCGCGCCGCCACCGGTCAGCATGCGCAGCTCGCGGCCGAGCCCGGGGCTCGCGCTGTCCAGCGCCGCGGTGGCGCCGAGCTTGAGGGCCAGTTCCCGGCGGGCGGGCAGCGGATCTACCACGATGACGGTCGCACACCCGATGGCGGCGGCCGCCAGGACCGACCCCAGTCCGACCGCACCGGCGCCGAACACGATGACCGAGGCGCCCGGCTGGGGTCGCAACACCCGCATCAGCGCGCCCGCACCGGTCTGGATGCCGCAACCGAGGGGCCCGAGCAACGCCAACGGGAGGTCGGCCGCGACCTTGACCGCACCCGAGGCGCCTACGACGGCGTGGGTCGCGAACGAGGACTGACCGAACCATCCGCCGTGCACCTCCTCGGCTCCAGACCTGAGCGTGGTGCTGCCGTCCGGCCGGTACCCCGAGTAGTTGAGCGCGGCGAAATTCACACAGTAGGCCGGGTGGCCACCGGTGCAGTTCCTGCAGTTGCGACACGATGCGAAGCTCAGGACGACGTGGTCGCCTGGGCGGAGCGTATCCACCCCTGGGCCGATCGACTCCACCACGCCCGATCCCTCGTGCCCGAGAACGGCGGGCAGCGGAAAGGGAATCCTCCCCGCGGCCGCCGTCAGATCGGTGTGACAGATGCCGACACCGACCATCCGCACCAGGACCTCCCGATCCCGCAGCGTGTCGGTCTGGATGTCGCGGATCCGGGCGGGCTCGCCGTATCCGGACAACACCGCGGCCCGGCGTCCAACCACCACTCCCCACCTCCACAGGATTGAGAACTGCCGTTAACTTACGGGGTCGCGCGGGGTCGGCCCCAGCCGAATGAGCGTATCGTCCGATGTGAGATGGATCACACGGATCGCGTGGCGTCTGGCCCCGACCGTCCGGCCGAGGAGACCGATCGTCGGTGTGACCACCCGCCGGGCAAGGACCGGCCGGGTCTGTCGTGGCCACGTACCTGCTGATCAAGGGCTGAGGGGCCGCGCCTTCGGGATCCGGCCCCGTGCACCATTCCGGCCTTCCACGTAACGAATTGTCGGTTTCTTTCGACTTTCAGGTGTCGGCACCCCGAATCGAATCGGGGAACTGACATGATCGGAACTGATTAGTTTCAACAAACAGGGGAGAAACGCATATGGACCGCAAGACCTTTCGACGCGTGGCGACCACTGCCGTCGTTTCGGCCGGCATCGCGGGGGGCCTCGTCGCCGGCGCCGGGTCGGCAGCAGCGGAGACACAGGTTGTACCCATGAGCACGTGCTTCGGCCTGAGCCCGTACATCGTCGATCAGCCCTACATCGCCAGCCGGGCCTTCTTCTATCAGGACGGGCCGGGCACCGGCACGGTCACCCTCGCCGACGTGTCGAGCCTCTGGTTCTTCGCCCCGCCGTACCTGTCGGACACCCGCCTCGACTGGCACAACAAGACCACCGGGGCGTCGGGCACCCTCACCGCGACCACGCCGATCAGCATCGGCAGCTCCGTCAACCTCCGCCTCAACAGCGGTCCCGGCGACGTCGAGATCACCAGGAGCGCCGTCAACCGGAACGCGCTGTGGAGCATCCCGACCACGTCCTGCACCGGTACGGTGCGCGTCAACTGATCCGCGTGACCGCATGACAAAGGCGCCAGACCCGATCACTCGGGCCTGGCGCCTTCTCAGTCACGTTCGGGTCAGACGGTGAATCCGAGCGCCCGCAGCTGCTCGCGGCCGTCCTCGGTGATCTTGTCCGGGCCCCACGGCGGCATCCAGACCCAGTTGATCTTCAGGTCGTTCACGAGGCCGCTCTTGACCAGCGCGCCGCGCGCCTGCTCCTCGATCACATCGGTCAGCGGGCAGGCGGCGGAGGTGAGGGTCATGTCGACGATGGCAACGTCTTCGTCGTCCACGGCGATGCCGTAGACGAGCCCGAGGTCGACCACGTTGATCCCGAGCTCGGGGTCGACGACGTCGCGCATCGCCTCCTCGAGTTCATCCACCACGGCCTGCTGCTCGGGCGTCAGCTCGACCACGGCCTGCTCCTCGGCGGCGGGCGCGGACTCCGGGACGACCTGGTCCTCGGTGGACTCGGCGTTTGCCTGGGTCTCGGTCATGATGACGATCCTCCGGTCTGGACCGGCACCGCGGTGCCGATGACATTCTTCGTGGGCGCAGCGTCGGCGCCGTCGACTATTTGAACAACGGCATCCTTGAATGCCATCCATCCCAGCAACGCGCACTTCACGCGGGCCGGGTACTTCGAGACGCCCGCGAACGCGATACCGTCACCGAGCACGTCTTCGTCGCCCTCGATGTTGCCGCGACTGGTGATCATCGCATCGAACGCGTCGACGGTCGCGATCGCCTCCGGCACGCTCAACCCGACGATCTGATCGGTGAGCACCGAGGTCGAGGCCTGGCTGATCGAGCAGCCCTGCCCGTCGTACGAGATGTCCCCCACCCGGCCGTCGTCGGTCAGCGCCACCCGCAGCGTGACCTCGTCGCCGCAGGTCGGGTTCACGTGGTGCACCTCGGCGCCGAACGGCTCCCGCAGCCCCCGCCCGTGCGGATGCTTGTAGTGATCCAGGATGACCTCCTGGTACATCTGCTCCATCCGCATGGTCTACGACGCCCCGTCGATCGGTGCGGTCTCCGGTTCGTCGACGACCGGCCCGCTGGCAGGCGTGACCCCGAAGAAGTCCTGCGCCCGACGGATGGCCGCCGCCAGCGCGTGCACCTCGTCGGCGGTGTTGTAGACCGCGAACGAGGCGCGGGCGGTCGCCGCCACGCCGAAGTGGCGGTGCAGCGGCCAGGCGCAGTGGTGCCCGACCCGAATCGCGATGCCCTCGTCGTCGAGGATCTGTCCGAGGTCGTGCGCGTGGATTCCGTCCACCACGAACGACACAGCGCCGCCACGGTTCTCGGGGGTGGTCGGACCGATGATCCGCACGCCCTCGATGGCCCCGAGCTGTTCGAGCGCAAGCGCCGTCAGCTCGTGCTCGTGCGCGGCGACGGAGTCCATGCCGAGCTCGTTCAGGTAGTGCACGGCCGCACCGAGCGCGACGACCTGCGAGGTCATCGGCACGCCCGCCTCGAAACGCTGCGGCGGGGCCGCGTAGGTGGTCGCCTCCATCGTGACGGTCTCGATCATCGAGCCGCCGGTGATGAACGGCGGCATCGACGCGAGCAGCTCGCGCTTGCCGTAGAGCACGCCGACGCCCGACGGCCCGAGCATCTTGTGCCCGGAGAACGCCGCGAAGTC
The DNA here is from genome assembly GCF_053607505.1 of Rhodococcus sp. NPDC055112. Classification (NCBI taxonomy): domain Bacteria; kingdom Bacillati; phylum Actinomycetota; class Actinomycetes; order Mycobacteriales; family Nocardiaceae; genus Rhodococcus; species Rhodococcus sp. NPDC055112. The sequence continues at coordinate 27,874 of NZ_JBSGTR010000057.1, read as the reverse complement.
CACGTCCAGCGCGTGGAAGTCGACAGGCATGTGCGGCACCGACTGGCACGCGTCGAGCACGACCAGCGCGCCGACCGCCCTGGCCCGGCGAACCAGCTCGGCCACCGGCGCCACGGCGCCCGTCACGTTCGACTGGTGTGTGAACGACACGACCTTGACCGCGTCGGTCAGCTCCAGCGACTCCAGGTCGATGCGACCGTCGTCGGTGACCCCGTACCAGCGCAGCGTCGCGCCGGTCCGACGGGCCAGCTCCTGCCACGGCACCAGGTTCGCGTGGTGCTCGAGCTCGGTGATGACGATCTCGTCGCCCGGGCGCAGGTGCCGCTCGAAGCGCTCGTCGCCGAGCACATAGGTCACCAGGTTCAGCGACTCGGTGGCGTTCTTGGTGAACGTCAGCTCGTCGGCGTCGGCCCCGACGAAGTCGGCGATCGCCGCGCGCGCCCCCTCGTACGCGTCGGTCGCCTCCTCCGCGAGCTGGTGCGCACCGCGGTGCACGGCCGCGTTGCAGGTGGTGAGGAACTCCCGTTCGGCATCGAGCACCTGGACGGGGCGCTGCGAGGTCGCCCCGGAGTCCAGGTACACCAACGGTTTACCGTCGCGCACCGTACGGCCGAGGATCGGGAAGTCCTTCCGGATCCTGGTGATGTCGAGTTCCTTCACCGAGGTGGTCATGGAACTAGGCTCCTGTCGCTGCAGCCTGCGTGAACCGGACGTAGCCGTTCTCCTCGAGCTCGTCGGCGAGCTCGGCGCCGCCGGACTCGACGATCTGGCCACCGACGAAGACATGCACGAACTCCGGGGTGATGTACCGCAGGATGCGGGTGTAGTGCGTGATCAGCAGGACGCCGCCGTGCTCACGCTCCTTGTAGCGGTTGACGCCCTCGGACACGATGCGCAGCGCGTCGACGTCGAGGCCGGAGTCGGTCTCGTCGAGGATCGCGATCTTCGGCTTGAGCAGGCCCAGCTGGAGGATCTCGTGGCGCTTCTTCTCGCCGCCGGAGAAGCCCTCGTTGACGCTTCGCTCGCTGAACGACGGATCGATCTCGAGCTCGGTCAGGGATTCCTTGACCTCCTTGACCCAGTGCCGCAGCTTGGGGGCCTCGCCGCGGACCGCGGTCGCCGCGGTGCGCAGGAAGTTCGACATCGAGACGCCGGGCACCTCGACCGGGTACTGCATGGCGAGGAACAGGCCGGCGCGGGCCCGCTCGTCGACGCTCATCTCGAGCACGTTCTCGCCGTTGAGGGTGATGCTGCCGGAGGTCACCTCGTACTTGGGGTGGCCGGCGATGGCGTACGACAGGGTCGACTTGCCGGAGCCGTTCGGGCCCATGATCGCGTGGGTCTCGCCCGAGCGGACCGTGAGGTTCACGCCCTTGAGGATGTTGATCGGCTCGGCGTTCTCGTCGGTGGTGGCGACGTTGACGTGCAGGTCCTTGATTTCGAGAACCGAGTTTTCAGAGGTGGTCATTCAAAGTTCCTTAGAGAAGTGTGGTGTCGGCGGCGATCTCAGACGCCGACCGCGGCGAGCTCGACCTCGATGGCTGCTTCGAGGCGCTCGCGCACCTCCGGGACGGCAATGCGGTTGATGATCTCGTGGAAGAACCCGCGGACCACCAGGCGCCGGGCCTGGTCCTCCGGGATGCCCCGCGAACGCAGGTAGAACAGCTGCTCGTCGTCGAACCGGCCGGTGGCGCTGGCGTGGCCCGCGCCGACGATCTCGCCGGTCTCGATCTCGAGGTTCGGCACCGAGTCGGCGCGAGCGCCGTCGGTGAGCACCAGGTTCCTGTTGAGCTCGAAGGTGTCGGTGCCCTCGGCCGCGGCACGGATGAGCACGTCGCCCACCCAGACGGTGTGCGCATCCGGCTTGCCGGAGTGCGGATCGCCCTGCAGCGCGCCCTTGTAGACGACATTCGACTTGCAGTGCGGCTGCGAGTGATCCACCAGCAGGCGCTGCTCGAAGAACTGGCCCGCGTCGGCGAAGTACAGGCCGAGCAGCTCGGCGTCGCCGCCGGGTCCGTCGTACTTCACGGTCGGGGTCAGTCGCACCAGGTCGCCGCCCAGGCTCACCGAGGTGTACCGGAGGACGGCGTCGCGGCTGAGCCGCGAGTGGTGCGCCGCGACGTGCACGGCGTCGTCGGCCCAGTCCTGCACCGCGACCACGGTCAGCTTGGCGCTGTCGCCGACGATGAACTCGACGTTCTCCGCGTAGGTGCCGCTGCCGCGTTGGTCGAGGACCACGGTGGCCTTCGCGAAGGCCTCGAGCCGGACCTGGATGTGGCCGTAGGCCACCTTGTCCACGCCGGGCCCGGTCACCACGATGTTGACGGCGTCGGCGACCTCATGCTCCTTGGCCACGGTGATCACCGTGGCCGACTCGAAGCCGGAGTACGCCTGCGCGGCGATGCGGTCGGCGGGCACACCGGCCTGACCGAGACGGGCATCGTCACGGCCGACGGTCTCGACGCTGACACCCTCGACCGCCTGGACCTCGACGGTCGCGGCGCCGGAGCGGACCGCGGTTCCGTCGTGCAGGCCGCGCAGCCTGCGCAGCGGCGTGAAGCGCCACGCCTCGTCGCGTCCCGCGGGGACCTCGAAAGCGTTGACGTCGTATGAGGTGAACACCTCGCCCTTGTTGGTGGCGGGCACGATGTTCTCACCGGCGACGGCGGCCTTGACCCCGGTCGTCGCCTCGTTTGCGTTGGCCACTAACCCACGGCCCCTTCCATCTGCAGTTCGATCAGGCGGTTGAGCTCGAGGGCATATTCCATCGGCAGCTCCTTGGCGATGGGCTCGACGAACCCGCGCACCACCATGGCCATTGCCTCGTCCTCGGTGAGGCCGCGGCTCATCAGGTAGAACAACTGGTCTTCGCTGACCTTCGAGACGGTCGCCTCGTGACCCATCGACACGTCGTCCTCGCGGATGTCCACGTAGGGGTAGGTGTCGGAACGGCTGATCTGGTCGACCAGCAGGGCGTCACACTTGACGGTCGACTTCGAGCCGTGCGCACCCTTGTTGACCTGGACCAGGCCACGGTAGGAGGCGCGGCCGCCGCCGCGGGCCACCGACTTGCTGACGATGGTCGAGGAGGTGTACGGCGCCAGGTGCAGCATCTTCGCGCCGGTGTCCTGGTGCTGGCCCTCGCCCGCGAACGCCACCGAGAGGACCTCGCCGCGAGCGTGCTCGCCCATCATCCACACGGCCGGGTACTTCATGGTGACCTTCGATCCGATGTTGCCATCGACCCACTCCATCGAGCCGCCCGCGTCCACCTTGGTGCGCTTGGTCACCAGGTTGTAGACGTTGTTCGACCAGTTCTGGATGGTCGTGTAGCGGCAGTGGCCGCCCTTCTTCACGATGATCTCGACGACCGCGGAGTGCAGCGAGTCGGACTTGTAGATCGGCGCGGTGCAGCCCTCGACGTAGTGCACCGAGGCGCCCTCGTCGACGATGATCAGGGTGCGCTCGAACTGGCCCATGTTCTCGGTGTTGATCCGGAAGTAGGCCTGCAGCGGGATGTCCACGTGCACGCCCGGCGGCACGTAGATGAAGGAGCCGCCCGACCAGACCGCGGTGTTGAGCGCGGAGAACTTGTTGTCGCCCGCGGGGATCACGGAGCCGAAGTACTCCTTGAACAGCTCCGGGTGCTGCTTGAGCCCGGTGTCCGTGTCGAGGAAGATCACGCCCTGCTTCTCGAGATCCTCACGGATCGAGTGGTAGACGACCTCGGACTCGTACTGCGCGGCGACACCGGCGACCAGGCGCTGCTTCTCCGCCTCCGGGATGCCGAGCCTGTCGTAGGTGTTCTTGATGTCCTCGGGCAGGTCCTCCCAGGACTCGGCCTGCTTCTCGCTCGAGCGCACGAAGTACTTGATGTTGTCGAAGTGGATGCCCTCGAGGTTGGAGCCCCAGTGCGGCATCGGCTTCTTGTCGAAGGTCTTGAGCGCCTTGAGCCGGATGTCGAGCATCCACTCGGGCTCGCTCTTCTTCGCGGAGATGTCCCGCACGACGGCCTCGGACAGCCCGCGCTGCGCGCTGGCGCCTGCCACGTCGGAATCAGACCAGCCGTAGCCGTAATGACCGAGCGAGGCGATGGCCTCGTCCTGCGTCAGTGCAGGCGACTTCTCCGTGCTGCCGGATGCCTGATCTTGGGTGACTGTCATGCGAGCTCCTTCCGGAGTCTTGTTGCGTACCGGTGCGGGCTGGGCATCGGCGTGGGTGGTGCTTACTTCGGGGATGCGTCTGGCGACGGGCGAGGCTCGTCTGGTGGAGCTATCGGTATGTGGGTGGTGCAGGCGCAGTCACCGTTGGCGATGGTCGCCAGGCGCTGCACATGGGTGCCGAGCAACTCGGCAAAGGCTTGCGTCTCCGCCTCGCACAACTCGGGGAACTCCGAGGCGACGTGCGAGACCGGGCAGTGGTGCTGGCAGATCTGGACGCCGTTACCCACCGGCCGGGTGGTGGCCGCGAAGCCCGCCGAGGTGAACGCGTCCGCGATGGCGTCGGCGGTGTCGGCCACCCCGCCAGGGGTGTGCGGGGCGACGGGATCGATGTCGGCGACGATCGTCTGGACCCGGCGGCGCGCGAACTCCACGATCGCCTCCTCGCCGCCGACCTCGCGGAGGTGCCGCATGGCGGCGCCGGCGAGATCGTCGTAGGAGTGACCGAGACGAGAACGGCCGGCGGCGGTCAGCTGGAACTGCTTCGCCGGGCGACCGCGGCCCTTGTGCTGCCAGCTCGCGGCGTTCGAGGATCGTGCCTCGCCCGCATCGATCAGCGCCTCGAGGTGACGTCGGACACCCGCGGCGCTCAGACCGAGCTTCGCACCGATCTCGGGGGCCGTGATCGGGCCCTGTTCGAGGAGAAGCTGGACGACGGCGGCCCTGGTGTGCCCGTCGTGGCTCACCACATTGGCGGTCGGGGCACCACTGAGCGCAGGCGAAACAGGTGCATGACCTGCGCCTTCACTCCGCGCGTCCCGAGCCGGTGCCGATTTCACAACACAAGTGTGACGGAATTATCGGAGCTGGTCCACCAAGGGTGCCCTGTATTACACCGCTACGCTGCCCCATGTGCCGCAGACCGACGACGCACCGGACTCCGGTGACACCCCAAGCGCCGGCCCGGCGACCAGATTCCGCGAACGGGCGGTGACCCTCGCCAAGCGCGGGCTGGGAATCGACGGCCCCCACCACGGCTTCGAGGTCTCCAGCCTGCACGGCGACGAGGCGGAGGCACCGGGACTCAACAAGCGCGAGACCGGTCAGCTCAAGGGGATCAGGCGTTTCGGCGCGACCGGGGCCGTGCTGATGGCGATCGGGGCACTCGGGGCGGGCGCGCAGCCGGTGCTGCAGAACCCGGTCCAGGGCCTGCGGATCCTCGGACTCCCTGCGCGCCTCGGCGCGACCGCGCTGACGCTGACCATGACCGGAAGCGTCATGGTGGTGTTGGCGTGGCTGCTGCTCGGCCGGTTCGCGATCGGCCGCTACCGCGGGGAGGGCGCCGCGCCCCGGCGGCTGACCCGCTCCCAGCTGGACCGCACCCTGCTGCTGTGGGTGATCCCGCTGACGGTCGCACCCCCGATGTTCAGCAAGGACGTCTACTCGTACCTGGCGCAGAGCGAGATCACCGCGCGCGGACTGGACCCGTACGCGATCGGGCCCGCCCAGGCCCTCGGCGTCGACCACGTGCTGACCAGGACCGTGCCGACCATCTGGCGCGACACCCCCGCGCCGTACGGTCCTTTCTTCCTCTGGATCGGTCGCGGCATCTCCGCGGTCACCGGCGAGAACATCGTCGCAGGCATCTTCCTGCACCGACTGCTCGCGCTCGCTGGCGTCGCGCTGATCGTCTGGGCACTCCCCCGCTTGGCGCGCCGGTGCGGCGTCGCCAGCGTCACCGCGCTCTGGCTCGGCGCCGCCAACCCGCTGCTGCTCTTCCACCTGGTCGCGGGGATCCACAACGAGGCACTGATGCTCGGGTTGATGCTGGCGGGCATGGAACTGGCGCTGCGTGCCGTCGAGAGCGCCGACCCGATCCGGTTCGACATCCGCGGCGCCACCGCGGGCGGACGAAACCTCGCGTACCTGCTGGCCGGGTCCGGCCTGATAGCGCTGTCCGCGACGGTCAAGATCCCGTCGCTGCTTGCACTCGGGTTCATCGGCATGGCCCTGGCGCGGCGCTGGGGTGGCACCGTCCGGTCCGTGCTGGCGGCCGCAGGACTGCTGATGGCGGTGACGGCGGTGGTCATCCTCGTGGTGAGCCTGGCCAGTGGCCTCGGCTTCGGCTGGCTCTCCCCTGACACCCTCGGCACCGCGAACGAGGTGCGCAGCTGGATGTCGCTGCCGACACTGCTCGGCCTCGGCACCGGTCTGGCGGGCGTGTTCCTGGGGCTCGGCGACCACACCACGGCGGTCCTCAACCTGACCCGGCCGATCGCCTCGCTCGCGGCGGCCTTCGTCGCGCTGCGCATGCTCGTCGCGGTGCTCGTCGGGCGAGTGCACCCGGTGGGCGCGCTCGGCGTCTCCCTCGGCGTCCTGGTCCTGCTCTTCCCCGTGGTCCAGCCCTGGTACCTGCTGTGGGCGGTCATCCCGCTGGCCGCGTGGGCGACCCGGCCGGTCTTCCGCATCCCGGCCATCGTCTTCTCGTCGGCGGTGAGTCTGATCGTGATGCCCAACGGCGGCGAGTACCAGCCGTTCATGATCGTCCAGGCCGCCGTCGCCACCATCCTCGTGGTGGGACTGGCCATGTTCCTCACCCGAGACCGGCTGCCGTGGCGAGCCGGGACCGGGGCACCGAACGGGCGCGGATCGACCGCCGAATACGCTGAGGCCCCGTGAGCTCTTCCGCGTCCGACACGGCGCATCCGGTTCTTCGGCTCGATGGCGTGGTCAAGTCCTTCGGCAGCGTCACCGCCGTCGACGGCCTCGATCTGTCTCTGCACCGCGGCGAGGTGCTGGCACTGCTCGGCCCCAACGGCGCCGGCAAGACCACGACCGTCGAGATGTGCGAGGGCTTCCTCAGCCCCGACAGCGGCACCGTGCGGGTGTTCGGCCTCGACCCGATCGCCGATTCCGGAGCGGTCCGGGCGCGCGTCGGCGTCATGTTGCAGGGCGGCGGCGCCTACCCGGGGTCCCGGGCAGGCGAGATGCTGGACCTGGTGGCGGCGTACTCGGCCGATCCGCTCGACCCGGCGTGGCTGCTGCGGACCCTCGGCCTCACCGACGCTGCCAGGACCCCCTACCGCCGGCTCTCGGGCGGACAGCAGCAGCGCCTCGCCCTGGCCTGCGCCCTCGTCGGCCGACCCGAGCTGGTGTTCCTCGACGAACCGACCGCGGGCCTCGATGCCCAGGCCAGGCTCCTGGTCTGGGAGCTCATCGACGCGTTGCGCCGGGACGGGGTCTCGGTGTTGCTGACCACGCACCTGATGGACGAGGCAGAGGCGCTCGCCGACCGCCTGATCATCATCGACCACGGCCGGATCGTCGCGGAGGGGACGCCGACGGAGCTGACCCGACACGGTTCGGCCGGACAGCTCCGGTTCCTCGCGCCCGAGAACCTGGACCTGAGCGGGCTGCGCGCCGCCCTGCCCACCGGGTTCACGCCACGGGAGGTCTCCCCCGGGTCGTATCTGGTCGAGGGCATCGTCGACCCGAAGGTGCTGGCGACGGTGACCGCGTGGTGCGCCGAGCTCGATGTGCTCGCCACCGAACTGCGGGTCGATCAGCGCAGGCTCGAGGATGTCTTCCTCGACCTCACCGGACGGGATCTGAGGGGATGAACGTGCAAGACCGGCTCGCCGACAACAGGTTCGAGGCGGGGACCTTCACCCCCGATCCCAGGCCGAGCGCCGCGCTGCCCATGCTGGCGGCCCAGACCCGGCTCGAGCTGACCCTGCTGTTGCGCAACGGTGAGCAGCTGCTGCTCACCATGTTCATCCCGATCACGCTCCTGATCGGGCTGTGCCTGCTCCCGGTCGGCGACCTCGGCGACCCCCGGGTCGACACGGTCCTGCCTGCCGTGATGATGGTGGCGATCATGTCCACCGCGTTCACCGGGCAGGCCATCGCCGTCGGCTTCGATCGGCGCTACGGCGCGCTCAAACGGCTCGGCGCGACCCCCTTGCCGCGCTGGGGAATCATCGTGGGCAAGAGCGCAGCGGTCATCATCGTGGTCGCCATGCAATCGGTCCTCCTCGGCGGCATCGCCTTCGCGCTCGGCTGGCGACCCGAGCCGACCGGCCTGTTGTTGGGCGCGCTGATCATCGCGCTCGGGACCGTCACGTTCGCCTCGCTCGGGCTGTTGCTCGGCGGCACCCTGCGGGCCGAGATCGTGCTCGCGCTGGCGAACGTCCTCTGGTTCGTGATGGCGGGCATCGGCTCCGTCGTGTTCTCCGACGACATCCCCGGACCGCTGCACACGGCCGCCCGGCTGATCCCGTCCGGCGCCCTCGCCGAGGCCCTCCAACAGGCGATCGGCGGATCGATCGACCTGTTCGCGGTCGCGGTGCTCGTGGTCTGGGGTTCGGTCGCGGCATGGCTGGCGACCCGCTTCTTCAAATTCACCTGATACGAATCGTTCCAAAACGTATTCATTCCCGCCGGGAACCGGCAGTATGCGAAGCCGTGCCGAATACACTCCGCGCCCTCGCCTGCATGGCCGCCGCCTCCGCGATCACCCTCGGCGGCGGACTCGCCTCCGCACAGCCCACATGGGGCCCACTCGCGCCCCCCAACCCGTTCCTCGGGCCGATGGGCACCTCGACGATGCACGGCGACGCCGGATCCTCGGACGCGACGCCACTGGCCGGCCCCGGCGCCGGGGCCGTCGGGGTGACCTCGTACCCGCTCCTGGCCGCGTGCCCGACCGCACTGCAGGGCTCCGACGGACTTGTGGTCGCGCTGTGCACCTCCGTGCTCGGCCAGGACCCGACCGTGCACCTGATCGATCCGGCCGCACCCGCGGTGCCGGTGGGTGGATCGCTCGCCCAGCTCAAGCTGGCCAAGGGCAGCCTGCTCGGCGGGGTGTACGCGTTCCTCGACAACCAGAACCGGCTGGTCGCCGTCGACGGTGACCGCAAGCTCCAGCGGGTCGGCCACGCGAACAACGCACTGTTCATCGACTCGACCGTCGACCTGTCCGGGGCCATCCCGGACGGCGACGCGGTGACGGGCCTCGCGCCGGACTGGCAGGGCAACGTCTGGTTCGCGACCGGCGGTGGGGTGATCGGCTCCGTCGACGCGGCGGGTGTCGCCAAGACCGTCGCGGTCCCGGCGGGCGAGCAGGTGCAGAACAGCATCTCCACCTCCCCGGCCGGCACCTCGGTGGCCACCACCCACGCCCTGTACCAGCTGAGCCTCGCCGCGGACGGCACCCCCAAGATCGATTGGCGCCGCACGTACGACCGCGGGTCGGCCCGCAAGCCCGGGCAGCTGAGCTGGGGCACCGGATCCACGCCCACCTATTTCGGCCCCACCAACGGTTACGACTACGTCGCGATCGTGGACAGCGCCGACACGCGGGTGAACCTGCTGGTGCACCGCACCGACACCGGGCAGGAGGTCTGCAAGATCCCGGTGCTCGGCGCGGGCGGACCCGGCAGCGAGAACTCCCCCATCGGCGTCGGCAACTCCGTGTTCATCGCGGGCACCTACGGCTACCCGTACCCGGAGGTCCCCGAGGGCGCCGGACCGGCGGTGCCTGCGTCCGCACCGTTCGCCGGCGGCATGACCCGCGTCGACCTCGACGGGGCCGGCTGCCATGAGGTGTGGGACAACACGCTGCGCAGCTCCGCGGTGCCGCACCTGTCGACCGCCGACGGCAACCTCTACACCGTGCTGCGGGACGGCACCGGCGGGCCCCTCGACGGCTACGCGTTCGCGGTCATCGACCCGAACACCGGTTCGGTCCTGCGGCGCACCGGGCTCCCCGGCACGACCGCGAACGACACCCTGCAGATGTCGGCGCTCATCACCGGACAGGGCGACTACCTGCAGGGCACCATCACCGGCATCCTCAAGGTCGGCGTCGGCGCCTCCGGCAGCCTCGGCGGTGCGGGGAGCTCCGGCAGCTGAGGTCCGAGGCGCGGCCAGCCCCAACGACGCTCTGTAGTTGACGGGCATCTACCATCGGGGGCGTGCTGTATCGAGGGTTCCTGAGCCTGGTCAACCGTCTGCCGCTCCCCTCCTTGGCGGTGCAGAAATGGATCGCCGTCGCGGTGATCCTGACGCAGGGCGGTATCGCCGTGACCGGCGCCGTCGTCCGGGTGACCGCGTCGGGCCTCGGCTGCACCACCTGGCCGCAGTGCCACCCGGGCAGCTTCGTGCCCACCGGGACCGCGACCGCGCCGTGGTTCCACCAGGCCATCGAGTTCGGCAACCGGCTGCTGACGTTCCTCGTGGTGGCGACCGCGGCGGCCGTCGTGCTCGCGGTGACCCGCGCCGCCCGCCGCCGCGAGGTGCTCGCCTACGCCTGGCTGATGCCGCTCTCGACCGTCGCGCAGGCGGTGATCGGCGGCATCACCGTGCTGACCGGGCTGCTCTGGTGGACCGTCGCGGTGCACCTGCTGGTGTCGATGGCGATGGTGTGGCTGTCGGTGATCCTGTACCACAAGATCGACCAGCCCGACGACGGCGTCGAGGTGAGCACCGTGCCGAAGCAGCTGCGCTGGCTCACCGCGCTGTCGGGCGTCGCGCTGGCCGGGACCTTGGTCGCGGGCACCATGGTGACCGGCGCGGGCCCGCACGCGGGCGACAAGAACCCCGAGCGCACGGTCGAGCGGCTCGACCTCGACATCACCAACCTGGTGCATCTGCACGCCGAGCTGCTGGTCGCCTACCTTGCCCTGCTGGTGGGTCTCGGCTTCGGGCTGTACGCGGTCGGCGCCAGGGCCGCGGTGACCCTTCGCCTCAAGGTCGTCGTCGGCGTCGTGGTCGCGCAGGCCTGCGTCGGCCTGGTCCAGTTCTGGACCCATGTCCCCGCCGTCCTCGTGACCGTGCACGTCGCGCTGGCGGGCGCCTGCACGGCCGCGACCGCGGCGCTCTATGCCGCGGGCCGGGTCCGTGAGCTCGCCCCGGTCGAGCGGGAGCCCATGAAATCCAGATGATCACGGCGGAAACAATGGGCCCGATTCATGTCGCGACGGGATGCGATCTCGCGGGTACCGTCAATCCGCATGACCGCATCCAGAACATTCAGACGCGTCCTTGTCGCAGGAGCTTTGTCCCTCTCGACCGTCGGATTGCTGGCGGTGGGTCCCGCGGCAGCGGCGCCGAGCACCATTCCGTTCCAGGTCGATCCCTTTATCCCGCTGATCGAGCTGCCCACTCCCAGGCTCGCCGCGACGGTGGGCGAACAACCGGGCGTCGCCACTCTGAGCGTGCTCAGGACTCACGAATCCGGTAACCCACACAGCGCGGTTGTCCACTGGGTCAGTCTCGCCACCGGCGCATCAGGGTCCGCGTCGTTTCCGACATTGAACGCCGCACCCGTGACCATCCATCCGGGCGCAGGTCAGGTAGTTGCATTCGTCGATCCACAGGCGATCGCGACGCCAGGCTTCGGGACCTTCTTCGTTCCCTGATCTGGTAGGTCTGCCCTTTGGACGAACCCCCGACGACAACGCGGGCGCCCCGGTCAGGTGACCGGGACGCCCGCGTTCGTTTGTGTCCGGCTCAGCCGAGACCGTTACGCGCCTTCGGGAAGCGGGTCTGGTTCGCCACCCAGCCGGCCATCTTCCGCCAGTGACCGACACGCGGGGTGACGATGCTGGTGATGGCGCGCTCCCACTCGGAGGCGGTGACGTTGTCGACCGCGGCCACCACGGCGTTCGCGGTCGCGAGGTCGTCGACGACCTGGTCGCCGAGGACGCCGTCTGCGCCGACGAGGGTGATCCGCACACCGTCGAGACCGACCGGCTGGATCACAGCCGAGGCCGAACCGCCGTGCTCGGCAACGAACTTCTTCACCGCGGCGACGGTCCGCGGGGGCAGCGATACGGCCGGGGCGCTCGCGCCGGAGTCCTGGGTGTCCACAGTCATGGCGTCAGAATACTGGAGAGTAGAAATAGGGTCATGCGCGCAATCACCGTGACCGAGTTCGGCGGCCCCGAGGTACTCCGAATGTCCGAGATCCCCGACCCGGCACAGGGCGCCGCGGACCTGTTGGTCCGCACGGACGCGATCGGCGTGAACTACATCGACACCTACTACCGGACCGGCGCCTATGCCGTCGACCTTCCGTACGTCCCCGGGCTCGAGGGCAGCGGCGTCGTCGAGGCGGTGGGCTCCGATGTCACCGGCGTCCGCGTCGGCGACCGGGTGGCGTGGTCCTCGGCGCCGGGCAGCTACGCGGAGAGGGTCGTGGTGCCCGCCGCGGTGGCAGTGCCGGTACCGGAGGGTGTCGGCGCCCCCGAGGCCGCCTCGGTGCTCCTACAGGGCATGACTGCGCACTACCTGATGAACTCGGTCTACTACGTCGAGCCCGGCGACACCGTGCTCGTGCACGCTGGCGCGGGCGGGGTCGGCCTGGTGCTGACGCAGCTGGCGGTCGCCAGGGGCGCGCGCGTGATCACCACCGTGTCCTCGGACGAGAAGGAACTGCTGTCCCGGGAGGCGGGCGCGGCGGAGGTGCTGCGCTACACAGACGACCTCGCGCAGCGGGTCCGGGCGCTCACCGATGGGGAGGGCGTGGCGGCGGCGTTCGACGGCGTCGGCGCCGACACCTTCGAGGCCAGCCTCGCGTCGGTCCGGATCCGGGGCACGCTCGCCCTGTTCGGGGCGGCCAGCGGGCCGGTGCCGCCGTTCGATCCGCAACGACTCAACCCGGCGGGCTCGGTGTTCCTGACCCGCCCCACCCTCGCGCACTACACCCGCGACCGCGACGAGCTGCTGTGGCGTTCGAGCGAGGTGTTCGAGGCGATCCGGGACGGCTCCGTGAAGATCCGGGTTGGCGCGCAGTACCCGCTCGATCAGGCCGAGCGGGCACATCGCGATCTGCAGGGCCGCCGCACCACCGGCTCGATCGTGCTGGTCCCCTAGGCGCGCCGGCCACCCAACAGGCAGCCTCCACATCTCTTTACGTCATACGGAGTCAATGCCTTACGCCGTAAAGGGACACTGGCCTCGAGGGTATCGGCAGGTCAGAGAAGTTCTTTGCGCTCTATCGCGCTGCTGCGGCGGGCGCCCGCCGCAGGCGACCCGAGAACCGGACCCGGTACCGAACCGGGGCCGACCGTGACCGAAATCGTCGCTGCCGTGATCGAGGTACGGACGGGGCCGGGCGGCAGGTCTGTCGATGCGAGCGGTGGGTGATCCCTCGTGCGCACGGCGATGGCCACGCGTACACCGAGGACCTGTGGGCGTTCTACCTTCGGCAGGACGACCTCGCCGGGGCCGCCGAGCGGGAGCCATCTCGCCGAATCAAGGACACTCGGCAGAGGTGAAGGGACGAAGCGACCGCCCCGCGATCAGCTGAAGAAGGAGCCGATCGTGTCCATGCCCAGCACCGAGTCCACCGCGAGCCCGCAGAACACCACGGCGAGGTAGTTGTTCGACTGCAGGAACAGGCGCAGCGGCTTCACCGGCTCACCGCGACGCACACCCGCGTAGAGCTGGTGCGCCATCAGCAGGAACCAGGCACCCGCGACCAGGGTGATGGCGGCGTAGACGACGCCCGCCGCGGGCACCAGCGCCAGCGTGGTCAGCACGGTCAGCCAGGTGTAGACGAGGATCTGCTTGGTGACGCGCTCCTCGGTCGCGATGACCGGGAGCATCGGCACGCCCGCCGCCTTGTAGTCCTCCTTGTAGCGCATGGCGAGCGCCCAGGTGTGCGGCGGCGTCCAGAAGAAGATGACCAGGAACAGCACGATCGGCTCCCAGCTGATCGAGCCGGTGACCGCGGCCCACCCGACCATCACCGGCATGCAACCGGCTGCACCGCCCCAGATCACGTTCTGCCAGGTCCGGCGCTTGAGGATCATCGTGTACACGAGCACGTAGAACGCGATGGTCAGCACGATCAGCACGGCCGCCAGCAGGTTCGTCGCCCACCACAGCCAGGCGAAGGACCCGGCGCCGAGGACAAGTCCGAAGACGAGCGCGTGCGAGGTCGGCACCGCAAGGCGGGCCAACGGCCGGCGAGCGGTCCGCTTCATCACCTTGTCGATGTCCGCATCGACCACGCAGTTGAGCGTGTTGGCGCTGGCCGCGCCCATCCAGCCGCCGAACAGCGTGCTCAGGATGAGCGGGAAGTTCACGTTGCCGCGATCCGCGAGCAGCATCGCCGGGATCGTCGCGACGAGCAGCAGCTCGATCACCCGCGGCTTGGTCAGGGCGAGGTAGGCGAGAACCTTCCCGAACGCCCGACCCACGAGGGTGTCGGGCCTTTTCACCTGTACGGGCTCGGAGCCACCAGCGAGACCGTGTCCGCCATGCTCCACAATCCGCACCATTTCTCCTTGCGACACGCGAGTGACCACCTGATCCTGTCGCGCACCGCTGCGCGCCTGACTTCGCACTACTACACAAGATGGTAGACGGCACGGTGAACAGATCCGAACCGCAGGTCGCACTAACGCCGGTTCCAGCACAGACCGCCCGGTCTCGACACGACCCTTCGACCGATCGACCGGGATGCGCGCGAGCACTAGTGTTGTCGCGGAACTACCCTTGGCGTTACCGCGTCGCCGTACCCCCACTGTCAGGAGACTTCTGCTCGTGTCGATCACAGACGAGATCCGCGTCCTCACCCAGCCGGTGCACCCCACCGACTGGACGGAGCTAGACACCAAGGCCGTGGACACCGCCCGTGTCCTCGCCGCCGACGCCGTGCAGAAGGTGGGGAACGGCCACCCCGGCACCGCGATGAGCCTCGCGCCGCTCGCGTACACGCTGTTCCAGCGTGTCATGCGGCACGACCCGTCGGACGCCGAATGGGTCGGCCGCGACCGGTTCGTCCTGTCCTGTGGACACAGCAGCCTCACGCTGTACCTGCAGCTCTACTTGTCGGGCTACGGCCTCGAGCTCTCCGACATCGAGGCGCTGCGCACGTGGGGTTCGCTGACCCCCGGCCACCCCGAGTACGGCCACACGGTCGGCGTCGAGATGACCACCGGCCCGCTCGGCCAGGGCCTGGCCTCGGCGGTCGGCATGGCGATGGCGGCTCGCCGCGAGCGCGGCCTGTTCGACCCGGACACCGCCGCGGGCGCCAGCCCGTTCGACCACAACATCTACGTCATCGCCTCCGACGGTGACCTGCAGGAGGGCGTCACCTCCGAGGCCTCCTCGCTCGCCGGTGTCCAGCAGCTCGGCAACCTCATCGTCTTCTACGACGACAACGAGATCTCCATCGAGCACGACACCGCCATCGCGTTCGGCGAGGACGTCGCCAAGCGCTACGAGGCGTACGGCTGGCACGTGCAGCGCGTGGAGGGCGGCGAGAACGTCTCCGCCATGCTCGACGCCGTCGCCGCCGCGCAGGCCGTGACCGACAAGCCGTCGATCATCGTGCTGCGCACCATCATCGGTTACCCGGCCCCGACCAAGATGAACACCGGCGACGTGCACGGCGCGGCGCTCGGCGCGGACGAGGTCGCGGGCGTCAAGGTGGCGCTCGGCTTCGATCCCGAGAAGTCGTTCGACGTCGACCCGGCCGCGCTGGCGCACGCCCGCGAGGTCGCGGTCCGCGGCGCAGCCGCGCGTGCGGCGTGGGATTCCGAGTTCGAGGCATGGGCGGCCCGCGAGCCCGAGCGCAAGGGGCTCTTCGACCGCCTGCAGGCAGGCGAGTTCCCCGCCGGCTGGACCGACATCCTGCCGACCTGGGAGCCCGACGCCAAGGGCGCCGCCACCCGTAAGGCCTCGGCCAAGGTGCTCAACGCGCTCGGCCCGATCCTGCCCGAGCTGTGGGGCGGTTCCGCCGACCTCGCGGGCAGCAACAACACCACCATCGACGGCTCGGATTCCTTCGGCCCGGCGTCGATCTCGACGAAGGACTGGACCGCGCAGCCGTACGGCCGCACCCTGCACTTCGGCATCCGCGAGCACGCGATGGGCTCGATCCTCAACGGCATCGCGCTGCACGGCCCGACCCGCCCGTACGGCGGCACCTTCATGGTGTTCAGCGACTACATGCGTCCGGCCGTCCGGCTGGCCGCGCTGATGAAGACGCCCGCGATCTACGTCTGGACGCACGATTCCATCGGACTCGGCGAGGACGGCCCGACCCATCAGCCGATCGAGCACCTCGCCGCGCTGCGCGCGATCCCGAACCTCGCGGTGATCCGTCCCGGCGACGCCAACGAGACGGCGCACGCGTGGAAGACCGCACTGGAGAACAAGACCGGGCCGACCGCGCTCGCGCTGACCCGCCAGGACATCCCGGTGCTCGAGGGCACCAAGGCCGGATCCGTCGACGGCGTGGCGCGCGGCGCGTACGTCCTCGCGGAGGCCTCCACCGGCACCCCGGAGGTCATCCTGCTGGCCAGCGGTTCCGAGCTGTACCTGGCCGTCGAGGCCAGGGAGGCGCTCGAGGCGGAGGGCATCGGCACCCGTGTCGTCTCCGTCCCCTGCCTGGACTGGTTCCAGGAGCAGGACCAGGAGTACCGCGATTCGGTGCTGCCGCCCGCGGTCCGCGCCCGCGTCTCCGTCGAGGCCGGCATCGCGATGCCGTGGTACCGGATCATCGGCGACGCCGGTGAGGCCGTCTCCATCGAGCACTTCGGCGCCTCCGCCGACCACAAGACGCTGTTCCGCGAGTTCGGTTTCACGGCCGAGGCCGTCACCGCCGCGGCTCGCCGCACCCTCGACCGAGTGAAGGGTTGATCTCGATGAGCGATTCAGTTCAGAACGCCAATCTCGCCGCGCTGTCGCAGGCAGGCGTGTCGGTGTGGCTCGACGACCTGTCCCGAGGCCGCCTCGAGTCCGGCAATCTCGCGGCCCTCGTCCGGGAGAAGAGCGTCGTCGGTGTCACCACCAACCCGACCATCTTCCAGGGCGCCATCACCAAGGGTCACGAGTACACGATCCAGCTCAAGGAGCTCGCCGGCCGGGGCGCGAACGTGGATGACACGGTCCGCGCGCTGACCACCGACGACGTCCGCGACGCCTGTGACGTGCTGGCCCCGCAGTTCGAGGCCAGCGCGGGCGTGGACGGCCGCGTCTCCATCGAGGTCGATCCTCGGCTGGCCCACGAGACGGACGCGACCGTCGCACAGGCGATCGAGCTGTGGAAGATCGTCGACCGCCCGAACCTGCTCATCAAGATCCCGGCCACCCTGGCCGGACTGCCCGCGATCACCCGGGTGATCGCGGAGGGCATCAGCGTCAACGTCACGCTGATCTTCTCGGTGGAGCGGCATCGGGCCGTGATGGATGCGTACCTGGCCGGCCTCGAGGCCGCGAAGGCCGCGGGCCACGACCTCTCCC
This sequence comes from Rhodococcus sp. NPDC055112, assembly GCF_053607505.1. Taxonomy (NCBI): domain Bacteria; kingdom Bacillati; phylum Actinomycetota; class Actinomycetes; order Mycobacteriales; family Nocardiaceae; genus Rhodococcus; species Rhodococcus sp. NPDC055112. Next base: position 10,454 of record NZ_JBSGTR010000057.1, on the reverse strand, counting down.
AGATCCATTCGGTCGCCTCGTTCTTCGTCTCCCGCGTGGACTCGGAGATCGACGCCCGCCTCGAGGCCATCGGCACCGAGGAGGCGCTGGCCCTGCGCGGCAAGGCCGGGCTCGCGAACGCGCGCCTCGCCTACGCGGCCTACCAGGAGGTGTTCGAGGGCGGCAGCACCTACGCGGCGCTGGCGACGGCGGGCGCCCGCGTGCAGCGTCCGCTGTGGGCCTCGACCGGCGTGAAGAACCCCGACTACTCCGACACGCTCTACGTGACGGAGCTGGTCGCGCCGAACACGGTCAACACGATGCCGGAGAAGACGATGGACGCGGTGGCCGATCACGGCGTCATCGCCGGCGACACCATCACCGGTACCGCCGCCGCATCGCAGCAGGTCTTCGATGCACTTGCCGCGGCCGGCGTCTCGCTTCCCGAGGTGTTCGAGAAGTTGGAAACCGAAGGAGTCGACAAGTTCGAGGTCTCCTGGAATGAGCTGCTCGAAGCCATTTCCGGGGAACTCGCTGCCGCGTCCGACAAGGGCTGACCCGGTGCCGGGCACGGGCTCCGCGCCGCGGTGGGACAACCCACTCCGGGACGAGAGGGACAAACGACTGCCGCGAATCGCGGGCCCGTGCGCACTGGTGATCTTCGGGGTCACCGGCGATCTCGCACGCAAGAAGCTCATGCCTGCCGTGTACGACCTGGCCAACCGGGGCCTGTTGCCGCCCGGCTTCGCCCTGGTCGGATTCGCCCGAAGGGACTGGGCGGCAGAGGACTTCGGCAAGGTCGTCCACGACGCGGTCAAGCAACACTCCCGCACCCCCTTTCGTGAGGAGGTGTGGGAGCGGCTCGCCGAGGGAATCCGGTTCGTGCAGGGCAGCTTCGACGACGACGCGGCGTTCGTCGAGCTGACCAAGACCCTGCGCGAGCTCGACGAGGAGCGCGGCACCGGCGGCAACCACGCGTTCTACCTGGCCATTCCGCCCGCCGCGTTCCCCATCGTGTGCGAGCAGCTGTCCAAGTCCGGGCTGGCGCAGCCGGTGGAGGACCAGTGGCGACGGGTGGTCATCGAGAAGCCGTTCGGGCACGACCTGGAGAGCGCGAAGGAGCTCAACGCGGTCGTCAACACAGTGTTCCCCGAGGACTCGGTGTTCCGCATCGACCACTACCTCGGCAAGGAGACGGTGCAGAACATCCTGGCGCTGCGGTTCGCGAACCAGCTGTTCGACCCGATTTGGAACGCGCACTACGTCGATCACGTGCAGATCACCATGGCGGAGGACATCGGGCTCGGCGGCCGGGCCGGCTACTACGACGGCATCGGTGCCGCCCGCGACGTCATCCAGAACCACCTGCTGCAACTGCTCGCCTTCACCGCGATGGAGGAGCCGGTCAGCTTCGAGCCGACCGAGCTGCAGGCCGAGAAGATCAAGGTGCTCTCCGCGACCAGGCTCGCGGAGCCCCTCGACGAGACCACCGCACGCGGTCAGTACGCGGGCGGGTGGCAGGGCGGTCAGCGGGTGGTCGGCCTGCTCGACGAGGAGGGCTTCTCGAAGGACTCCACCACGGAGACCTTCGCCGCGATCACCCTCGAGGTGGACACCCGCAGGTGGGCGGGCGTCCCGTTCTACCTCCGCACCGGAAAGCGGTTGGGCCGCAGGGTCACCGAGATCGCGGTGGTGTTCAAGCGGGCACCACACCTGCCCTTCGACAAGACCATGACCGAGGAACTCGGCCAGAACGCGCTGGTGATCCGGGTGCAGCCGGACGAGGGCGTGACGATGCGGTTCGGTTCCAAGGTGCCCGGGTCCTCCATGGAGGTCCGCGACGTCAACATGGACTTCAGCTACGGCCAGGCGTTCACCGAGTCCTCCCCCGAGGCCTACGAGCGCCTGATCCTCGACGTGCTGCTCGGCGAGCCGTCGCTGTTCCCCGTCAACGCCGAGGTCGAGCTGTCCTGGAAGATCCTCGACCCGGTGCTCGAACACTGGGCCGAGTCCGGCAAGCCCGAACCGTACGAGGCCGGCACCTGGGGTCCGGAGTCGGCGCAGGAGATGCTCCGTCGCACCGGACGTGAATGGAGAAGGCCGTGATCATCGACATCCCCTCGACGACCACCGAGAAGATCAACAAGAAGCTCGTCGAGGTCCGCGAGACCGGCGGTGCGGTGACCCTCGGCCGGGTGCTGACGCTGGTCGTGTGCACCCTGGACAGCGAGAACGCCGAGGACGTCATCGACGCGGCCAACGAGGCGAGTCGCGAGCACCCGTGTCGGGTGATCGTGGTCGCGCGCGGCGACCGGTCGGCCGAGACGCGGCTCGACGCGCAGATCCGGGTCGGCGGCGACGCGGGCGCGTCGGAGGTAGTGGTGCTGCGGCTCCACGGTGAGCTCGCCGACCACGAGAGCAGCGTGGTCGTGCCGTTCCTGCTCCCCGACACCCCGGTGGTGGCGTGGTGGCCCGACAAGAGCCCGCCGTTCCCCGCACAGGATCCGGTGGGGCGGTTGGCTATCCGCCGCATCACGGATGCGACCGGGGCACCGGACCCGCTGGCCACGATCAAGTCGCGGCTGCAGTCGTACACCGCGGGCGACACCGACCTGGCGTGGAGTCGCATCACCTATTGGCGGGCGCTGCTGACCTCCGCGCTCGATCAACCGCCGTATGAGCGGATCGTCTCCGCGACGGTGTCCGGCCTGGCCGAGGAACCCGCCGTCGACATGATCGCCGGCTGGCTGGCCAGTCGGATCGACGGGCCGGTCCGACGGGTGGCAGGCGAGCTGAGGGTCGAGCTGGAGCGCGAGAGCGGATCGGTGACGCTCAGCAGGCCGCAGACCGGCAAGACCGCGACCCTGAGCCGACTCGGGGCGCCCGATTCCCTTGTCTCGCTTGCTCGTCGAGAGACCCGCGACTGCCTGGCCGAGGAGCTGCGCCGCCTCGACCCGGACGAGATCTATCACGCGGCGCTCTCCGGGCTGACGAAGGTGAACTATGAGTGACAACGTGAGCGTTCAGACCTACGGCGATTCCGACGAGCTGGTGACGGCCGCGGCCACTCAGTTCGTCGACGTGATCGTCGCCGCACAGGCCGAGCGCGGCGAGGCCGCGGTGGTGCTCACCGGCGGCGGAAACGGGATCGGTCTGCTGCGCAAGGTCCGGGAGAACCCGGGCGCCGTCGACTGGTCCAAGGTCGACTTCTACTGGGGCGATGAGCGATTCCTCCCCCGGGGCCATCCGGACCGCAACGAGGTGCAGGCGCACGAGGCGCTGCTCGACCACGTACCGGTGACGGCTGCCCGCCTGCACCCGATGCCGTACGGCGACGGGCTGTACGCGGGCGACCCCGATGCCGCGGCCGTCGCCTACAGCCACCTGCTCAGCGCGCACGCCGGGTCAAACTCGATCCCCGAGTTCGACGTCCACCTGCTCGGCATGGGCGGCGAGGGCCACATCAATTCGCTGTTCCCGGACACCGACGCCGTCCGCGAGGACAAGCGGTTCGTCGTGGGGGTCACCGACTCCCCCAAGCCGCCTGCGCAGCGGGTCACCCTGACGCTGCCTGGCGTGCGGCGGGCCAAGCGCGTGTGGCTGCTGGTCGCGGGCGCTGACAAGGCCGAGGCCGTGAGCGCGGCGCTGACGGGCGCTCGCCCCGTCGACATCCCGGCCGCGGGCGCAATCGGTTCCGAGTCGACCGTCTGGATGCTCGACAAGGCCGCTGCCGCGGGCCTTCCCACGAGCTGACGCTCAGCCCTCGTCCGGTTCGTCCTCCACGACGGGAGGACGGACCGGATGTATCTCGGGGACACCCGACCCGCCGCGCGGTCCGATGGGCCCGCAGCCGGATCGGATCGCGGGGCGTTGCCGCGACCGCTTGTCGACTCCCCCACGCCATGCTGCCGCTCCTGAGCAGTCGGTCATCACGGGACCCCCTCCTCGGCCTTTTGCGGCCGTTGGAGGGTTTGACGCTAGGACGGGCGCTGCGGTTCCACCTTTGCGTCAGCTATGAAGCTGGGCGAACACACAGCACCTCGAGAACTGCGATCGAATCCGGCAAACTCGAACATACATTCGAGTAGACTTGCTCCATGAAACTCACCGAGTTGCTGGACGCGCCGCAGGATGTGGCCGCCTGGCGCCTCGACGAGACCGAGTTGCTGGCCCTTGTTCCCGCCCTGTCGTTGATGATGCGACGGTGCGAGGCGTTGCGGGTTCGGATGATGCATGAGATCGACCAGCGTTGTGTCGCTGAGAACGCAGGGGCATCCTCGCCCGGAGCATGGCTGGCAGGGGCCGCGGGTCTGACGCCGGGCCGCGCCAATCAGGTGGTCACGCTCGGGAATCAGTTGGTGCACTATCCGGCAGTCGCCACCGCATTCGATTCCGGAACGATCGATATCGACCATGTGCGCGTCATACTCGGGTTCCTCACCACACTCCCCGACGATCTCGGCGACCGGTTCCCGGCTGATCGCGGGTCCGACGGCACAGCTTCTGACGACGCCGACCTCCCGTGGAACGCTGCCGACGTCGATGCGGCCGCGGCGTGCGCGGAGTACCTGCTCTTCGCTGCCCACGGCGAAGACTCACTCGTCCTCGCCAAACGAGCCCGTGCACTCAAGCAGATCATCGAATCCTCTGATGACGGAAAACCCAGAGACGCAGAGAATCCCGACCTCAACGAGTTCTTCGCCTCGCCCAGTCTCGGTGGGCGGGTCCATCTCAGGGGCACGCTGGACGCCGAGTCCGGCGAACTCCTCCTCACCGCGCTGTCGGCGCTATCCAAGCCGCGCCCCGGTGCAACCAGCAGAGACGGAATCAGCGACCGGGACGAACGCAGCCCCGCGCAACGCCGGGCCGAGGCTCTCACCGAGATCGTCCGTGCATATCTGAACTCCGGCCAAGCGCCCGACGAAGGCGGCGAACGCCCCAACCTCATGATCTTCGTCGATGCCAACGACCTCGCTTCCGCGTCCGGAACCCCCGACGCTGCATCAGACCCTGACGATCACCCACACCACAGATCAGCCGCTCGTCGACGCGGACCTGCCTGGATGCCGTGGCTCGGCCCGATCTCACCACGCCTCGCTGCCCGCATCTCCTGCGATGCCGTCATCACCCCGATCGCCATGGACGATGAGGGCGGCCCGCTCGATGTCGGCCGCAGCACCCGACTCGTCAACAGGAAACTGCGTCGAGCACTCCACGCCCGCGACGGCGGGTGCGCCTTCCCCGGCTGCACCAGACCCGCCGCCTGGACCGAGGCTCATCACATCACACACTGGTCCGCGGGCGGCCACACCAAGCTGTCGAACCTGGTACTGCTCTGCCGATTTCACCATCAGCTCATCCACAAGAACGACTGGGAAGTCTTCATGGGAGACGACGGGCACCCATGGTTCCGCCCGCCCAGATGGATCGACTCCCAACGATCACCCCGGCCGGCTCACAACCGGCAGAACCGATTCACCTTCGCCGCTTGAGTGTCGGGCGCAACATCACCTTGCGACGATCTCCTCGACCGACACCACCCGGCCGGTCAGCTCCGCAATGAGTCCGAGCGCTGTGGCGTGCCTGTCCTTCGTATGGTCGGCGGTCGCCTCGACGGCGACGAAGCACTGCACATCTCGCGCGAACGCATCGAAGGTCGTCGCGAGGATGCCCGCCGATGCGAAAACACCCGCGACAACCAGCTGATCGCGTCCCGTGCGGCGCAGCTCCTCGGCGAGGTCGGTTGCGAAGAAGGCACTGTAACTGCGCTTCTTCACCCACATCACGCCGGATTCGAGCGAATCGATCGCCGTCTCAGCAGATTGACGCTCCGTCGGGCCCATCCCCCACAGTTCCCCGAGCAGGCCCCGCTGCCTCGGATCGGTGGCCGCGCGGGGCGCGCTCCCGATCACGGGCACCCCCCGACCGACCGCCCAGTCAACCAACCGTGATGTCTCGGCGACCACTCGCGCACGAACCCCGCTCGCCAGCACGTCCGCGTAGTACGGCTGGAGGTCGTGCACGAGCAGCGCCGAACGCTCGCCGTCCAACGTCCACCCCGGGCCTCCGGACATCACGAGCAGATCGCGCGAATCGTAGTCCTCGACCGTCATATCGAATGTCGCCACCGACGGACGCACCCCTCCCTCGTCGAGCGTCGATCCGCTACCCGCTGTTACGCAGCGCGGTGGCCAGTCCGTTCATCGTCAGCTGGATGCCCCGGCGCACCAGGTCGCTGTCGTCGCCGGAACGGTACCTGCGCAGAAGCTCCACCTGCAGGTGGTTCAGCGGCTCGAGATACGGGAACCGGTTGTGCACCGACCTCCGCAGTCCCGGGTTGTCGGCGAGCAGGTCGTCGTTGCCGGTGATCGCCTTGTACATCGCGATCGTCCGTGCGTGCTCGGCGGTGATCTTGCCGAACACCCTCTCCCGCAACGCGACATCGGGCACCAGTTCCGCGTACCGCGCCGCCAGCCCCATGTCCGACTTGGACATGACCATCGCCATGTTCGAGAGCACGGTGCGGAAGAACGGCCACCGCTCGTACAGCTCCGTGAGCCTGGCCAGACGTGCCGGGTCGCCGCCGACCCACTCCTCGAATGCCGTCCCCGTGCCGTACCACCCCGGCAGCATCACCCGGGACTGACTCCAGGACAGCACCCACGGGATCGCCCGCAGATCCGCGATCGACTTGGTGGCCTTGCGCGATGCCGGCCGACTGCCGATGTTCAGCGCGCCGATCTCGGCGACCGGCGTCGAGGTGGTGAAGTACTCCACGAACCCCGGGGTGTCGTGCACGAGGTCGCTGTACGCAACCCTGGCCGCCGCGGCCAGCTCGTCGAGCACCGCGTACGCAGGTTCCGCGTCCGTGCCGAGCCCCTCCACATCCAGCAGCGTCGACTCGAGCGTCGCCGCGAGCAGGGTCTCCAGATTGCGGTGCGCCAGTCGCGGTTCCGCATACTTCGCCGCGATCACCTCGCCCTGCTCGGTGATGCGGAGCGATCCCGCCACCGCGCCCGGCGGCTGCGCCAGGATCGCCTCGTAGCTCGGTCCCCCGCCCCGCCCGACGGTGCCGCCACGGCCGTGGAAGAGCCGCAGCCGAATCCCCGCCGACCTCGCCGCGTCCACCAGGTCCAGCTCGGCCCGGTACAGCGCCCAGTTCGCCGCGAGGTATCCACCGTCCTTGTTGGAATCCGAGTACCCCAGCATCACCTCCTGCCGTCCGCCGCGGGCGGTCAGCAGCGCGCGGTACACCGGCACATCCAGCACCGCGGTCAGGGTCGACGCTCCGCCCTGCAGGTCCTCGATGGTCTCGAACAGCGGGACGATGCCGACCGGGCACGACGGCGCGGACCCGTTCGCCCCCGGATCGAGCAGGCCGACCTCCTTGAGGAGCACCGCCGCCTCCAGCATGTCGCTGACGGAGGTGCACATGCTGATGATGTAGTTCGGGATCGCGCCCGCGCCGATGCTCGTCACGGCCTCCGCCCCTGCGGCCAGGATCGCCAGCTCGGAGGTGGTCAACTCGCCAAACCGGGCCCCTGGCCCCACCAGCGGCCGCCGCATCCCGAGCTCCGCCGTCAACAACGCGACCCGCTCCGGCTCGGACAGCGACCGATAGCCCGGATGCACACCCGCCCAGGCGAACAGCTCCGCGATCACCTGCTCGTGCACCTCCGAGTTCTGCCGCATGTCCAGTCCGGACAGGTGGAACCCGAACGCCTGCACCGACTCCCGCATCGTCGCGAGCCGATCCTCGGCCACCAGTTCGTCTCCGTGACCACGCAGCGAGGCATCGATCACGTCGAGATCGGCGAGCAGGTCCGCCGCCGTGCCGAACGGCTCCAGGCCGGGCTGATGAAGGGCGGACCTAGAGAGTGCCACCTCGGCCCCGCCGAGGATTCGGACCGCGGTCGCCGTGAGCCGCCCCCGGATCCCACGCAGCGCACGCCGATACGACTCGTCCGAACGGAACGGCGAGTCGTCGCCCGACGCATCCGCGAGGGCCTGTAGCGCCGCCGAGGCGTCGACGAGACGATCCGACATGGACAGTTCCCGTTCGAGGAACTCGAGCTCGCCGAGATGATGCTCGAGCGCGGTGGCCGCGGCCCTCCTGGTCGCCCGGCGCACCACCTCCGCCGTCACGAAGGGATTCCCGTCGCGGTCGCCGCCGATCCAGGACCCCATGGTGAGCATCGGCTCGGCGAGCAGGTCCGCCTCCGGCCAGCGGCGCCGGAGCTCCGCGCGCAGCTGGGCGTTGATCCGCGGGACCACCTCGAACAGGGCCGCGTCGTAGTACCGCAGGCCCACCTCGATCTCGTCCTGGATCCGCAGCCGCGAGAGCCGGATCAGGGCGGTCTGCCACAGGGTGAGGACCTGCCGGTGCAGGTCGCGGTCGACCCCCGCCAGCTCGCCCGGATCCAGCTCCGTGCGCTCGCGGAACCGCATCAGCTCGGTGATCCGGTGCTGGGTCTCGAACACGGTCCGGCGCCGGGTCTCGGTCGGGTGCGCGGTGATCACCGGCACCACCGATGCGCCCTCGAGCTCGTGGGACACCGTCGCCGGATCGAGTTGCGCAGCATCGAGTTTCCGATAGGTCGCGGCGAGGCTGCTGTCCTGCGGCGGCTCGCCCGCCCGAACGTGGACAGCACGGCGCCGCTCGCGGTGCAGGTCCTCCGCGAGGTTTGCCAGCAGGGCGAAGTGGCTGAAGGCGCGGATGACCGGGATCGCGACGCCGACATCGACGCTCGAGAACAGGGCGGCCAGCTCGGCGCGATCGATCTCCGATCGGCGCACCCGGAACGACTCGACCCGCGCGCGCTCGACCAGCTCGAACACCTCGTCGCCCGCCTGCTCGCGGATGATCTCGCCGAGAATCCCGCCGAGCAGCCGGATGTCCTCGCGCAGCGGTTCGGTGGCCTCCCGCGGAGGCTCGGCCGGGTGGTTGGGACGCGGACCCTCGTGCACGGGCAACGGGTTCATGGAACCAGTATCGGTGCTCAGCCCCGTCCCGGCAGGATCACGACGTCCAGATCCGGTGGGATCGTCAGCTGTACTTGATCTGCAGACCGATGCCGAGGATCGCGATCAGCCAGACGATGGCCGTGAAAACGGTGAGCCGGTCGAGGTTCTTCTCCACGACCGTGGAACCGGACAGGCTGGACTGCACGCCGCCGCCGAACAGGCTGGACAGGCCGCCGCCCTTACCACGGTGCAGCAGCACCAGCACGATCAGCAGCAGGCTGGTGATCACCAGCAGGATGTCCAGGAACAGTTCCATGTAATCTCCACGCCTTCGCTGACGGATACGGCCACAAGTCGCCCAAGCCTACCGTTTGACCCGCCACGGCCTCGTATCGGACCGGCTTGTGAGCCGTCCAACACGAATTGTGACCGCTGAGCGGGAGAAACCGCCTTCATTCGAGACGGCAGAGCGCCCTCGTGACTACCTTCGCCTCCCGACAGACCTCACAAATCCGATCGGAAGGCTCTTCATGTCTCGACACGGTTCCAGGATCGCGGGATCCCTGCTGGTGACGAGCGGAGTGCTGCTCGCCGGTTTCAGCGGCGCGGGCCTCGCACAGGCCGACCCGGTCGTCCCCCCGGCGCTTGCCGAACTGCTCAACTCCGGCTCCGCGGGCCTCGGTGGCGTCGGCGCAGGCCAGACCGCACCGGACGCTCCCCGTCTCGCCAGCATCGACAACTTCCGCGATGTCGCCGGCACCGGAGCCGGGTACACCGGAGCGCACGGCAAGAACGTCAACAAGGGGGTGTTCTACCGCGCCAACGCCATCGTCCCGAACGAGGCCGACATGGCGACCCTGACCGGACTCGAGCTCTCCACCGTCTACGACCTCCGCGCCGACGACGAGGTCGCCCAGAAGCAGGACGTGCTGCCCGCGGGCGTCGCCTACAAGCGCATCCCCATCCTCTCCGGCAACATCAACGAGATGCTCGGGAAGATCAAGTCCCCCGACGACGCCAGGAAGATGATGCAGGACATGAACCGCGCCTTCGTCACCGGTTCCGTCGAGCGGTCGAAGTTCAACGAGCTGCTCACCGACATGGCGAACACGAACGGCGGCGGCCAGGTCGTCCACTGCACCGCGGGCAAGGACCGCACCGGCTGGACCTCCGCGCTGCTGCTCAGCATCGCGGGCGTGTCGAGCCAGACGATCATGGACGACTACCTGCTGACCAACGAGTACGCCAAGGACTCGATCGCCAAGAACACCGAGGGCCTCAAGCGCGCCTTCGGTGACGCGTACGTCAACTTCATCCCGCTGGTCACCGTCGAGTCGAGCTTCCTACAGGCCGGCCTCGACCAGGTCACCGCGTCCTACGGCTCGATGGACAAGTACCTGACCGAGGGCCTCGGCCTGAGCCCGGACACCATCGGCAAGCTGAAGGCCAAGCTGCTCCGCTGATGTGACCCACGCGAAACGCCGGTGGGCGCGCGGCACGAAGCCACGCGC
>NZ_JBSGTR010000056.1:0-40626 GCF_053607505.1 Rhodococcus sp. NPDC055112 | reverse complement strand
AAGCAGCTCCACTTCACGACAGGAGACCTTCGCTGTTCAACGACCAGTCACAGCGTGTCGTCGCAATCCCTCAACCAACCTGCCTGGGCAGTACAACTAGCCCCGTTGCTCAGGCCGGCCTGATGTTGGCATTGAGGTGGAAGGTGTTGCCGGGGTCGTAACGTGTCTTGACCGCGGCCAGCCGGTCGTACTTGCCGGGGCCGTACGCGGCACGGACCCGGTCCTCGTCGGGTTCCGCCATGAAGTTGACGTAGCTGCCCTGGTTCGACGAGAGCGGTCGGAGTGCCTCCCAGATCGATCGGGTCCAGGCCCTGTCCGCGGCGAATACCTCTGGGGTGTCGGACATTCCGGTGATGTTGCAGACGTAGTGCGGCGTGCGGGCGCCGCCGAAGGCCGTGTCCTCCTCTCCAACCGCCGTGAAGGCCCCGTCGAGGCGGAAGATCGGCATGAACGAGAGCGGAGAGCTCTTGCGTGGCGCCTGCTCGACGATCACGGCGATCACCTCATCCGTGAGGGCATCGAGGTCGAGCGCCTTCTCGTACCCGAGGATGCCCCAGGGTGCGGCGCCGTCGAGCATCTGCTGCAGTCCGGTGTAGGGGATCGGGGTGACGAACTCGAACAGTGGCGCCAGGGCGTCCCTGATCGGTGCCACGGTGGACGCGTGTTCTGCCGACGACGAGTATCCGGCGATGATGAGCGCGTGGCCGGGCATTCCCCGGAACTCCTCGGGCACAAAGGGTTCCGGCGGCGCGCACATCCCGGCCGCGATCAGGCAGCCGGCTCTTGCCGGCAGTGTCGGGATGAATTCCTGGCACAGGCGAAGCGCGGCGGCGCCGTCGTCGAGCGACCAGAAGAACAACCCGAGGTTCACCTCGGGGCCGACCGGGTGGAGGCGGTACTCGAACTCGGTGACCACCCCGAAGTTCCCGCCGCCGCCTCGCAGCGCCCAGAACAGATCGGGGTGCTCGTCGTCGGAGGCCCGGACGACGCTGCCGTCCGCGAGCACCACCTCGGCCGAGGCCAGGTTGTCGATGGACAGCCCCGCGAGGCGGGTCAGCCAACCCATGCCGCCGCCGAGGGTGAGCCCGCCGACCCCGGTGTGGCTGATCACCCCGCCGGTCACGGCCAGCCCGTGTGCCTGGGTCGCGGCGTCCAGGTCGGCCATCGTGGCGCCGCCGCCGATCCGTGCCATCCCGGTCTCGGGTTCCACCGAGGCGCCGTTCATCGCGCTGAGGTCGATCATCAGGCCGCCCTCGCTGATGGAGGTGCCGCTGTAGGCGTGCCCGCCGCCCCGGATCGAGACCTCGAGTCCCCGATCCCGGGCGAAGCCAAGCGCGGAACCGACGTCACCAGCGGACACACATCGCGCGACGCAGAGCGGACGGCGATCGATGTCGCCGTTCCAGATCGATCTGGCCTCGTCGTATCCGGTGTCGTCGGGGCCGAACACCGGCCCGCCGATCGCCGACCTCAGCACACCGAGGTCGTCGCTCACCTCAGTCATCACGCTCTCCGTCCGTCGGGGCCGGCTCCGCATTGCGTGCGGTCGTGCGATGCTCCCCACTGTCCGAGAACGCCGGACCTCGGTGCCGACCGGACCGCGACGGCGCCCCGAACAAGGCACCTGTGACGTGCGTCAATCGTATTCGGTGGCGTTTGGGCGCGGCAAGGTCGCCGAACGAAAAGGGAACCCCCAGCGCTCGTGGCGCCTGCCCGGATCGTGGACCGGAGTTCGGTCCAGATGTCCAGGGTCACTCTCTATTTGGTGAGCAATGAGTGACTCGGATTCCGTTCAGTTGGCGTCGAGCCTGCACCGCGTCTTCTGAATTGCCTGGGTGATCGCGAAGAAGAGGCGGCCACTCGTGCTGGACAGGTTCAGCCATTCGCCCCGAAAGTCCCGGGCGGACTCGTTCTGATCGGCGGGATCACGCACCGTCGATGGAAACGCATCGAGATCGGCAGGGCCAACCTGCAATGGATCGGACATCATTCCCCCTCCGGAATCCCCCCCAAGCCTCGCTATTACAGCACATAGCGCTCGTGCCGGCGCGGTGGATCCCCGCGGGTCTCCGCGCGGACGCGGGCATCGCAACGGTGCCGCAAGATGGCGGTGCGGAACCGGCCTGGATCACCGAGAAGTCGAGCGAAAGATGATGGTCTTCGCGGGGTGATGGTGTGGATCGCCGGAGCCCTCCGGCGCGCCCCGAGGTCGGGACGGCACCGGAGGGCCTCGGGCGAGCGGGGGTCTTCAGGCGAGCGCCGCCGCGCCCTCGGGCGCGTCCTGGTCGGCCCATTCGACGAACTGGACGACGATGCCGTTGGGGTCGGTCACCTGGAACAACTTCTCGCCCCAGGGTTCTTCCCGCAGCGCCATCGTGATCTCGACGCCCTCCGACTTGATCCGGGCCTCCTGCGCGGCGAGATCGTCGACGGTGAACGCGAGGATGAGGCCGTCCGCGTGGCGGTCGCGGAACCCCTCGGGCAGCACCTCGATCCCGCGCTGGAGCAGGACGATGTCGACCGCCGCGTCGGGCCGGTTCAGTGAGGCGAAGCCGTCCGCCGCGGCCTGCTCGCGGTAGCCGAGGTGGGTGACGAAGAACGCGCTCGACGCGGCGACGTCGTCGACGGTGAGCGAGATGGTGGAAGCGGTGACCTGCATGGGTGTCTCCTCCGAGAGAGGTGGGTGAGGGTGTGGCGCGGCGGGGTACCCGAGGTCAGTAGCCGTGGCGCCGCGGTGCGCCGAATGGGCGGCGTACCGGATTGGCGCGGCCGGGGAGTGGCTGGTGCGGGCGGCGGGACCGGGGGAGCTTCGGTGCACCCGGGGTGTTGGATGCGGCGGCGAGGGTGCTGGGCAGGGAGTGCGGGTTGGCGGTCACGGGAGCCCCTGTTCTGTCGGTTGAAAACTTACAACGGACGTAATTATACATTCGACGCATCTAAGGTCAATGAAATTCTTACGTTGGATATAAAAAGACGTCCAACCTATGGGAGGCTGCACTCATGGCAGATGGCGTGGGGTTGCGGGAACTGAAGAAGCAGGAGACCCGGCAGGAGATCTCTGACCGGGCGACCGAGCTGTTCCTCGAGCGCGGATTCGAGGAGACGACCATCGCGGACATCGCGTCCGCGGCGCGGGTGGCCAAGAAGACCGTCACCAACTACTTTGCGCGCAAGGAGGATCTGGCCCTCGATCACCACGAGGTGTTCACGTTCGGGCTCGCGAGGACGGTGGCGGAACGAGAGCCGGGGGAGTCCGCGTTGGCGGCGCTACGCCGGGTCTTCGCGGCGGACGTGCAGCGCCAGGATCCCGTGATCGGCTTCTCGGGGATGCCCTTCGCCCGGATGATCGCCGACAGCCCCACCCTGACCGCGCGGCTGCGTGAGCTGAACGAGCAGCGCGAGGAATCGCTGGCGGCGGTCCTGGCGGTCGAGACCGGCGCGGTGCCGGGTGACATCACCGCACGCGCGGTCGCTGCCGTGCTCGGTGGCGTCCACCGGGTGCTCTTCGGGGACGTCGTGCGGTTCACGCTCGACGGTCTCGGCAACGGCGAGATCGCCGAGCGCGTCGGTGAATCGGGGCGGCGGGCCTTCGACCTCATCGAGCCGGCGCTGGCGGACTACGCGGTGCGCGCGGGCGAGTGACCGGAGCGGTGGGGCCGCGACGGCCCGGCTGCCGAGGATGCTTGCAGGCGCGACGATCGGACATGTTTCCAAGCAATTGAGACATTCTCCGGCTCGTCAGATCTCCCTACGGTTGAGAACACCAACCCGATCGACAGAGGAGTGTTCGCAATGCTGGCAGTCATCCAGAACGAGTTCGGCGGCCCCGAGGTGCTCGAGGCCGTACAGATCGAGCGGCCGGAGCCGCGCGGCGGCGAGGTGCTCATCCGGGTGCACGCGAGCGGGGTGAACCCCGTGGACGTGGCGGTGCGGTCGGGTGCGTACCCGCTGCTGGGTGAGCCGAGCTTCGGGGTCGGCTGGGACGTTTCGGGCGTTGTCGAGGAGGCAGGGCCCGGCGCCCGGTTCCGCGTCGGCGACGAGGTGTTCGGGATGCCGTTCTTCCCCCGTGCGGCCACCGGCTATGCCGAGTACGTGGTCGCCCCCTCGCGGCAGGTGGCCCGCAAGCCGGCCACCATCGACCACGTGCAGGCGGCCGCACTCCCGCTCGCCGGGCTCACCGCCTGGCAGGGGCTGGTGGACGCGGCGCGGGTCGGCGAGGGCGACCGGGTGCTGATCACCCGGGCGGCAGGCGGCGTCGGCCACCTCGCGGTGCAGATCGCCAAGGCGCGGGGCGCGCACGTGATCGCCCTGGCCGGTGCGTCCCGGCACGAGTTCGTGCGCGGTCTGGGCGCCGACGAGGTGATCGACTACCGCGAGACCGATTTCGCGGAGGTGGTGCGCGACGTCGACGTGGTCTTCGACTCCACCTCGCAGGGCAGGCGCTCGCTTGGCGTGCTGCGCCAGGGCGGCACGCTGGTCAGCATCATGGAGCACGGTGACCGGCAGCTCGCCGCGGAAGTCGAGGCCGCGGGGCGGCGCTTCGCCGGGGTGTCGGTGGAGCCGGACTACGCCTCGCTCGAGGCGATCGCCGCACTCGTCGACGCCGGTCGGATCCGTCCGCACCTGGACGCGACGTTCCCGTTGGCGGAGGCGGGCCGGGCGCACGAGCTGGTCGGCTCGGGCCGGACCCAGGGCAAGGTGGTGCTCACGGTCGCGTGAGCGCCGATGCCAGGACCGTATCGTTGCCGTCGAGACGAGGAGGCACCGCGTGGACATCCTGACCGAGGCGCTGGGCTCGATGCGTACCGGGCATCCGTCGTCCGTGCGCACCGACGGTCGTGCCCCGTGGGGCCTGCGGCTGCCGCCGGTCGCCGGGGCGGGATTCCACGTGGTGCTGCACGGCACCTGCTGGCTGGTGCCCTTGGAGGATTCGCCGCACCTGTCGCCGATCGCGTTGAGCCCGGGCGACGTGATCTTCCTGCGCGACGGGCGCGGGCACATCCTTGCCGACCATCCGACCACCCCGCCGGTGCAGGAGACCGCCCAGCGGTTCGACCCGGGCTCACCGATCGGCACGGTGTCGCTGGGCGGCGACGGGCCGCTGACCAGCTTGCTGTGCGGCAACTACCACCTCGACCAGCGGCGCCCGCACCCGCTGGTGCGGCAGTTGCCGGAGGTGGTCCACCTGCAGACCGGGCACGGCAGGCATCCCGAGCTCAGCGCGGCCGTGCAGCTGCTCGGGGCCGAGTTGGAGAACCCGCGGATCGGATCGGACGGCATCGTGCCCACGCTGATCGACTCACTGCTGTTGTACATCCTGCGGGCCTGGTTCGAGGCCCAGCCGTCGGCGAGCGCTGAGGGCTGGGCCGCCGCGCTCGCCGACCGAGCGGTCGCGCCCGCGCTGGCGGCGATCCACGACGATCCCGCGGCCGCGTGGTCGGTCGAGTCGCTGGCCGACCGCGCCGGGCTGTCCAGGGCGGCGTTCTCCCGGCGCTTCACCGCGCTGGTCGGGGAGCCGCCGATGGCCTACCTGACCCGATGGCGGATGACGACGGCGGCTCGGCTGCTGCGCGAATCGGATGCCCCGCTGAGCGTGGTCGCGGGCCGGGCCGGATACGGCTCGGAGTTCGCCTTCGCGAAGGCGTTCAAGCGCGAGTACGGGCTCGCTCCCGGGGCGTACCGGCGCGAGGCACGAGCGGCCTGAGGTCGCGGCAAAGCCCGTGTGAAACCGATGTGGCCGGGGCCCGAACGCAGCGAAGGCGCCACCCGCCTGAGCGGATGACGCCTTCGAAAGCACTGTCGGGGTGGCGGGATTTGAACCCACGACCTCTTCGTCCCGAACGAAGCGCGCTACCAAGCTGCGCCACACCCCGTGCCCTGCATCTGCCCTCATCGGGCAGCGAGCGAAAGTCTAGCGCACGACTGCCGCGGAAGACGAAACGCCTGGTCGCACGCCCTTACTGGGGCCCTTGTTCGGCGCCGCGACCAGGGTCAGCAGCGTCGCCTCCGGGCGGCAGCAGAACCGGGCAGGCGCGTACGGGGAGGTGCCGATGCCAGCGGAGACGTGCAGCTGGGTGTGCGCTCCCCACTTGGACGGGCCCTTGACCCGCGAGCGGTCGATCTGGCAGTTGGTGACCAGCGCACCGTAGAACGGCAGGCACAGCTGGCCGCCGTGGGTGTGTCCGGCGAGCACCAGGTCGTAACCGTCCTCCGCGAACCGGTCCAGCACGCGCGGCTCCGGCGAGTGGGTGATGCCGAGCTTGAGGTTGGCCATCGGGTTCGGCGGCCCGGCGATGGTGTCGTAGCGATCCCGCTTGAGGTGCGGATCGTCGACGCCCGCCGTGGCGATCCGGATCCCGGCGACCTCCAGCTCGCGCCGGGTGTGCGTGACGTCCAGCCAGCCGCGCTCGGTGAAGGCCGCGCGCAGGTCCTGCCAGGGCAGGGGCTCGCCGTGGGTGCGCTTGTGTTCCTTCTTGAAGTACTTGAACGGGTTCTTCGGCTTCGGGGCGAAGTAGTCGTTGCTGCCGAAGACGAACAACCCGGGGCGGCCGAGCAGGCTGCTCAGCGACTGCACCACTGCGGGCACCGCACGCTGGTGCGACAGGTTGTCGCCGGTGTTCACCACCAGGTCGGGGTCGAGCCGGTCGAGCTCGCGCAGCCAGTTCTGCTTGAGCTTCTGATTCGGCATCATGTGCAGGTCGCTGATGTGCAGCACCCGCAGCGACGACGACCCCGGTTCGAGGACCGGCATGGTGACCTCACGCAGGGTGAATGCGTTCCGCTCGATCAGCGAGGCATACCCGATTCCGAGCGCCGCGGCGCCCGCCAGTCCGGCCGCTGTTCCCCGGAGCACGTTGCGTGAGTCGTCTAACACCATTTCAGGATACGCAGCGGGTGCAATCGACATGCGCGTCAGTGCACGGAGCGCGTAGCGTTCGGCACCATGTCCGATTCGACTTCCTCCCTCAAATCCACCCTCCGGGCCGACATGACGGCCGCCATGAAGGCCAAGGACGCGCTCCGTCTGCAGACCCTGCGGATGCTGCTCGCCGCCGTGCAGACCGAGGAGGTCTCCGGCAAGGAGGCCCGCGAACTCACCGACGAAGAGGTCCTGAAGGTCCTGGCGAAGGAGTCCAAGAAGCGCGGCGAGTCCGCGGAGATCTACACCGAGGCGGGGCGCGGCGAGCTGGCCGCGACCGAGCGTGCCGAGGCGCAGATCATCGACGAGTACCTCCCGACCCCGTTGACCGACGCCGAGCTGGCCGACGTCGCGGACACCGCGATCGCACAGGTCGCGGAGGAGATCGGGGAGCGGCCGGGGATGCGGCAGATGGGTCAGGTCATGAAGGCCGCCACCGCGCTCGCGGCGGGCAAGGCCGACGGCACCCGCGTCTCGAAGGCCGTCAAGGACCGGCTCTAGGCGCTCCGCGCCCGTGAGTGCTTCCGGACCCTATGGGGTCCACAAGCACTCACGGGCGGCGCAGCCGCCTCAGCGCGGCAGCGGGGGGAGCTGGATCGGCGGCAGGCCGGGGATCTGGATCGGCGGCGGGGCCGCCGCCGCGGGCCCGGGCGCCGGTGCAGCAGGCGCGGCCGACTTGGCCGAACCGTCGCTGACGTAGAGGGTGATCGCCGAACCCGGTACCGCCGAGCCTGCGGGCGAGGTGCTCAGCACGTTGCCGCGTGGCGACGGTCCCGACATGGTGACGGCGTTGACGGTGAACCCGGCCGCCTGCAGCGCCCCGGTCGCCTGCGACTGGGTCATCCCGGCCACCTCCGGCACCTGACCGTTCTTCGATCCGCGCTGGTACTTCGGGTCGATCGGCGGCAGCGAGGTCGGACCGTACTTGTCGACCACCGGCTTCATCGCGAGGTACCAGGCCCTTGCGGGTTCGTTACCGCCGAACACGTTGCCGTCGCCGCACTGTCGCAGCGGCGAGGTGCAGATCTCGCGGGGGGTCGGCGAATCCGCGTACACGTAGACGCTGGCCGCCAGGTTGTTGGTGAAGCCGACGAATGCCGAGGACATGTGCGACTCGGTGGTGCCGGTCTTGCCTGCCATGGGCAGCGTCCATCCGACGGATCCGGCGGCGCCGGCCGAGGTGCCACCGGGCTTGTCGTCCTTGCTCATCGCGTTGGCGAGGGTGTCGGCCAGGCCGGGCTCGACGACCTGCTCACAGGCCTGCTGCGTGATGGAGACAGGCTTGCCGCTGCGGTCGACGATCGAGTCGATCGGCGTTGGCGGGCACCACTTTCCGTGCGAGGCGAGGGTCGCGGCGACGTTCGAGAGCTCGAGCGGGTTGATCCAGGTCGGGCCGAGGGTGAACGAGCCGAGGTTCTGCTCCTTCTGGAAGTCCGCCATCGACTGGTTGTCGTGACCGGAGGTGCCCGGCTGTGCGTAGGAGCGCATCCCGAGGCGCACCGCCATGTCGACGGTCGGGGCGACGCCCACCTGCTCGATCAGCTTGACGAACGCGGTGTTCGGGGACTGGGCGAGGGCGTCGGTCACCGACATCGAGGCGGGGTACTTACCGGCATTCTCGACGCAGTACATGTTGGCCGGGCAGCCCTTTGCGCCGCCGAAGCCCATGCCCTTGACCTCGGCGCGGCCGGGGACCTGGAGGGTCGCGTTGGTGCCGAGGCCCTTCTCCATCGCCGCGGCCGTGGTGAAGAGCTTGAACACGGAACCCGCGCCGCTGCCGACCAATGAGTACGGCTGCGGCTGCACGGTCTCGTTGATCTCGCCGTTGAGGCCGTAGGTCCGGCTGCTGCTCATCGCCAGCACCCGGTGCTGATCCTGCCCCGGCTGCACGACGTTCATCACCTCGGCGACCCCGTCGACCTTGGGGTTGGCCGTGGTGGTGAGGGCGCTGTGCACCGAGTTCTGCAGCACGGGGTCGAGGGTGGTCTTGATCAGGTAGCCGCCCTTGTTGACCTGCTCGCGACTGATCCCGGAGTTGGCCAGGTACTGCAGCGCGTAGTCACAGAAGAAGCCGCGGTCACCCGCGGCGATGCAGCCGCGGGGCAGCGTGTTCGGCTCCGGGAGGACGCCGAGCGGCTCCTCCTTGGCCGCGCGGATCTCGTCTGCGCGGTCGGGGATGTTCGCGATCATGGTGTCGAGCACGATGTTTCGGCGCTCGAGCACGCCCTCGGGGTTGGTGTACGGGTTCAGTGCGGAGCTGGACTGCACCATGCCGGCGAGCATCGCCGACTGGGTGAGCCCGAGATCCTTCGCGTCGACCCCGAAGTAGGTGCGCGCCGCGTCCTGGATGCCGAACGAGGCGTTGCCGAACGGCACCAGGTTCAGGTACCGGGTGAGGATCTCGTCCTTCGTCAGCTTCTTGTCCAGGGTCAACGCCATCCGGATCTCGCGCACCTTGCGGGCCGGGGTCGTCTCGATGGCGGCCCGGCGCTCCGCGTCGGTCTTGGCGACGACCAGCAGCTGGTAGTTCTTCACATACTGCTGGTCGATCGTGGAGGCGCCCTGCTGGACCTGACCGCTTGTGGTGTTCGTCAGGAAGGCGCGCAGCGTGCCCTGCCAGTCCACGCCCTGGTGATCGGCGAACCGCTTGTCCTCGACCGAGACGATCGCCAGCTTCATGTTGTTGGAGATCTTGTCGCTGGGCACCTCGAATCGGCGCTGCTCATAGAGCCAGGCGATGGGGTTGCCCGCCGCGTCGACCATGGTCGAGACGGTGGGGGCGTCGCCCTGTACCAGCTCGGCCGAGACGTTGTCGACGGTATCGGCGGCCCGGTTCGAGAGGATTCCGAACCCGCCGGCCAGGGGGAACATGACGCCCGCGAGGAGCGCTCCTGCGAGAGCGGAGCATCCGGCGAGCTTCGCGACAGTTTTTGCGATCGGCACGGGGACAGCCTACGTGGACGAGCGTCCGCGACCTGCAGATGTGGGCCGCATGCAGCACTTGATGGACGTCCGTACCAAAAAAATGCCTCAGCATCTTGCGCTAGGCGATCTTCAATGCCTAAGTTGTCTTCTGAGTGTGATAGAGATAACACTCGTTGAGGAATGTGGTGTGACTCGCTGTGATACGGCGGGTCATACGTAATTCCAGAGCGTCAGCGAGGGCGACGCTTGGACTGCAGAGGGGCACCAGAATGACCGTTATCACCACGGCCCACCGGTTGGACGTTGAGGAAGCCGAGGCCCGCATCGCTTGGGTCGCACAGGCCAGATGCCGGGCAGTTGATCCTGACCAGTTGTTCGTTCGTGGCGCAGCGCAGCGCAAGGCCGCCACGATTTGTCGGCATTGCCCGGTTCTCATGCAGTGCGGGGCCGACGCCCTCGACAACAGGGTCGAGTTCGGTGTGTGGGGAGGCATGACCGAGCGTCAGCGCCGTGCCCTGCTCAAGCAGCACCCCGAGGTCGAGTCCTGGGCCGACTTCTTCGACACCCAGCGGTCGCAGTCCAACGCCGTCTGACACCGGCTCGCCGGCTGGGGCGAAAAGCCCCGGCCGGGCCGGTCCGCTGAGGTAACGACACCCCGCGATATCGGCTGTAAGAACCCGCTCGATTCTTTTCACCCGCAGAAACTCCTGCCGGTTTTCCCCGTGGACCTAATGGTCACGTGACCGTGCTGTTATCTGCGGGAGGCCCGCCTCGTGCTCGGCCTGAGCCGGCCCCGTGAACCAGGGGCGGCATCGGCGACAAGTAGGCATGTGGACACTGATGTACTCCGCGGGGTCCCGGCCCCGCGAGCCAATGAGCTGATCGCCGGGTCATTGATGGATCCGGACGCCTGTGGCGTGTCGTGGCCGACGTGGTGCAGCGATGCGGGGCGAGCGGGTGGACACCCGCGCTGCGGGCGCCGACCCGAGGAGGCCAACCGCGGGCTGCGGCGCGTCGCAGCCCGCGGTGACGAGGACGATCTGGACTGAGTGAGCGTCAGGTCACCCCGTCATCACCCGATCGGCGTGTCGGCACGGGAACTGGAGAAGTCCGAAGAGCCGGACCCGCCGGAGGGGATGGGTCGCTCGCCGATCTCGATGGGCAGGCTACTGGGGTTCCACTCCACGCTCTGCTCCTGTCCGGCGACGTCGAAGGTGACGCCGTTGGCCGGCCTCGATCCGTCCTGGGCGGTGTCGGGGGCGCGATAGGTGGCCGAGAAGAGAACCCGTGTGCCACCGGGTGTCATCGTCCATCCCGCCCCGGGTGCGGCCGACGCCGTGACCGTGCCGGGGCCGAGCTCAGGTGTGACCGGCACATTTTCCGCGGGCAACGTGTAGCCGTGCTGAATACTCACCCTCGCGCTGCCCGGGACGTACTCGAGGCCCTCCGGACTGTGATCGGTGACGCGGGTGAGCAGTCGATCGGGTCCCTCGATGACCTGGAACTCGTTCGTGATCGTGATCGCCTTGCCCGGCTGCACGTACGCGGGCGCAGGGGCGTATGCGCTCGTGATCCTGGTCACGGAGATATCCCCGAAGCGCTTGACCACCATGACCTCGATCAGATTGGCGGACGCGGTACCGGATCCGACCGCCGCACCTCCACCGACCATGAGAGCCGTAACCGCGACCGCGGCCACCCGACCCGCAACCGAACGAATCATCCCAACCTCCAGATTTTTCGATGGGACGAACACCGCCCCATGCGGGGAGGAGCATAGGTGCACCCGCGCACACCCATAGGCGCTTCAAAAGAATTGCGGCAGTAAGCAATTGCGTTAAACGATACGAGAATCGACCTGAGGGGTGGGAGTCGGAGGGGGCGCTAGTCGTCGATGAGGCGGAAGTCAGCGAAGTCGAATCCCGGTACCACCACGCAGCTGACCAGGGCCGGTTCGTCTCCGGCCGGGCGGGCCCGCTGCCAGTGTCGCGCCGGGACCACCAGCTGCGGCGCCTGGCCGGCGACGATGTCGGCGCCGAGGACGTGTTCGGTCACCCGGCCGGGCCGGTCGCCGTCCCCGCCGAGGTCCAGGTGGAGCGGGCCGCCGCGGTGGTGGAGCCAGATCTCCTCGCTGCGCACGGTGTGCCATGCGGACTGTTGGCCGGGCATCAGCAGGAACAGGATCGCGGTCCCGGCGGCCCGGGCGCCGGGGTAGTCGCCGGGCAGGGAGGTCGCCGGGACGGTGATGTCGCTGCGCCAGGTCTCCCGATACCAGCCGCCCTCGGGGTGTGGCGCGAGGTTCAGCTCGCGCGACCAGTCGGGCAGGTCCGTCATGGCACCGATCATTGCAGCGCCGGGCCTTCCCGTCAGGCGGTCGACACGTTTCCTCCCAAGTTATATGCTTGCCGATAGGCAATTAATGTGGGAGGGGCGGCGATGGTGGCGGAGTACTCGGAGGACGAGGTCACCCACCTCAAGATCGCCCTCGCCCGGATCGCCCGGTTGGTCGACCGGCAGGTCTCGGGCGACGGCATGACCAGGACGCAGCTCTCCGTGCTCGGCACCGTCGCGCGACTGGGCCCGCTGCGGTTGGGCGCGCTCGCCGAGACCGAGGGACTGAACCCCACCATGCTCTCGCGGGTGGTCGGCAAGCTCGAGGCCGACGGCCTGCTCGAGCGTTCGACCGATCCGGGGGACCGCCGGGTCGCGCAGGTGCAGGTCACCGAGGCGGGCGAGCTGATGCATCGCAGGCTCCGCGGCGAACGGACCCGACTGTTCACCGACGCACTGGCCCGGCTACCGGAGGAGCAGGCGCAGGCCCTTCGATCCGCGCTGCCCGCGCTCGAGTCGCTGGCCAGGGAGATCGCGCCGCAGCCCGCCGGATCCGGGACGGGCACCGTCGCACGCGGCCGGCCGTGACCACGCTCGCCGCGACCGCGCACCGCACCTTCGCGTCCCTCGCCACCCCGAACTTCCGCCGGTACTACGGCGGGCAGGCGGTGTCGATGATCGGCACCTGGATGCAGGCCGTCGCGCAGGCGTGGTTGGTGCTCCAGCTGACCGGATCGGGCACCGCGCTCGGCCTGGTGATCGCGCTGCAGACCCTGCCGGTACTGCTGTTCGGCCCGTACGGCGGCGTCGTGGCCGACCGCCTGGACAAGCGCAGGCTGATGATCGGGCTGCAGTCGATGATGGGCGTGCTCGCGCTGGTGCTCGGGATTCTGACGGTGACCCACACGGTGACGCTGTGGCAGGTGTACGTGCTCGCGTTCCTGCTCGGGGTGAACAACAGTTTCGAGAACCCCGCACGACAGGCGTTCGTTCTGGAGATGGTCGGACCGGAGGACCTGCGCAACGCGGTCAGCCTGAACTCGGTCCTGGTCAATGTGGCCCGCGCGGTCGGGCCCGCGATCGCGGGCATCATCATCGCGGCAGGCGGGCTCGGACTCTGCTTCCTCCTGAACGCGGTCAGTTTCGTCGCGGTGGTCGTGTCGCTGGTGACCCTCGACCTCGGCGCCCTGCGTCCCTCGCCGCCCGCGCAGCGCAGGCCGGGTCAGCTGCGGGAGGGCCTGCGGTACGTGCGGCGCACCCCGGCACTGCTGGTCCCGCTGCTGATGATGGCGCTGGTCGGCTGCCTAGCCTACGAGTTCCAGGTGGTGCTGCCGGTGCTCGCGCGCGACACCTTCGGTGGCGACGCCAGCGTCTACGGATTCATGACCGCGGCGATGGGATTCGGTGCGGTGGTCGGCGGGCTGTTCGTCGCCGCCCGCGGCAAGACCGGGATTCCCGCGCTGGTCTGGGCGGCGACGCTGTTCGGGGTGCTGATCGCCGCGGCCGCCGCCGCTCCGACCCTATGGCTCGAGCTGGCGATCCTGGTGCTGGTCGGTGCCGCGAGCGTCGGATTCCTCTCCATCGGGAACAGCACCCTGCAGCTCGAGGCCGAACCCGGCATGCGCGGCCGGGTGATGGCCCTGTGGTCGGTGGCGTTCCTCGGGTCGACGCCGATCGGCGGGCCGATCGCGGGTGCCGTCGCCGAGCAGTTCGGCGGCCGGGTCGCGCTCGCCATGGGCGCGGCCGCCTGCCTGGTCGCCGCAGGCGCCGCCGCGCTCGTGGTGCGGCAACCCCGGCGGGCGGCGGTCGACGAGGTCGGTCAGCCCCGGCCGGTCAGCTGATCGGCGACTGCCCGCAGCGCCTCGAGGTCGGAGACCTCGAACGGCAACGACGGCACGCCGACCACCGGCACCCGGGGATGCGCGCCCGTGAACCGGCCGAGCAATCGCAGCTCCCGCTGCGCGGTGCGGGCCCGTTCGGCGTGGATCTTCAGGACCGCCGCCGCCAACGGGTGCTCGCCCCGTTCCTTCAGCTGATCGGCCGCGGCCGTGGCCCGATCCGCCGACAGGGAAGTCAGGGTCGGATGGGTCCGGTTGAGCACCAGCCCCGCCAGCGGCATCCCCTCGGTGGACAGCCGATCGACGAAGAACGACGCCTCCCGGAGCGCGTCCGGCTCGGCCGCCGCGATCACCAGGAAATGGGTGCCCTCCGCGCGGAGCAGTTGATAGGTGTGGTTGGCCCGCTCCCGGAACCCGCCGAACATCGACTCGAATGACTGCACGAACGCCGATGCGTCGGACAGCATCTGGCTGCCGACGATGGTGTTCACCGCCTTGAGCGCCAGGCCCATCGCGCCGGTGACCAGGCGTCCGATCCCGCGGCCAGGGGCGGAGAGCATTCGGATCATCCGGCCGTCGAGGAACGCGCCGAGGCGTTGCGGGGCATCGAGGAAGTCGAGCGCGTTGCGCGAGGGCGGGGTGTCCACGACCACCAGATCCCACTCGTCGCTGGCGGCCAGCTGACCCAGCTTCTCCATGGCCATGTACTCCTGCGTGCCGGAGAACGAGGTGGCCACCGTTTGATAGAAGGGGTTGGCGAGGATCTGCTGCGCGGTGTCCGGGGCGGAGTGCTCGAGCACCATGTCGTCGAACGTGCGACGCATGTTCAGCATCATCGCGTGCAGCTCGCCGGTGGCGCCAGGGGCCAGCTGCACCGGCTGCGGGGAGTTGTCGAGTTCGCGCACCCCGAGCGCCTGGGCGAGCCTGCGGGCGGGATCGATGGTGAGCACCACGACCCGGCGCCCCTCCTCGGCCGCGCGCAGCGCCATCGACGCGGCGGTGGTCGTCTTGCCGACGCCGCCCGCCCCGCAACACACCACGATCCGTGACGTGGGGTCGGTGAGGATCGCGTCGACATCGAGAGTCGTGGTCATCGGACGCCCTGCTCGGCCAGCTGCTCGGCCAGCTCGTACAGCCCACCGAGGTCGATGCCGTCGGTCAGCGCCGTCAGGTGCAGCCGCGCGACGTCCAGCTCGTCGAGGGTGGCGGCGCTGTCATCCTGCGCGCGCAGCGTCGAGGCGTACTCGATGGTCTCGGTGAGCAGGCCCGCGAAGTCGGCCTCGGACAGCGAGATTCCGGCGGCGTCCAGCCCGGCCCGCACGGCGTCCGCGTCGATGGTGCCGTCGGCGGCCTGCGCCATCGCCTTGGTCGGCAGGTAGGCGGTGCCGCTGCGGTTGACGATCACCGTGCCGAGCCGAAGGTCGGCCGCCTCCAGCTCCACGACCGCGTCGGTCGTCTCCTGCACGGGCAGCGCCTCGAGCAGGGTCACCAGGTGCACCATCGTCTCGTCGGAGTGCAGCAGCCGGACCACCCCCTCGGACTGCGAGTACACCGGTCCACCCTTGGCGAGGTCGGCCATCGCCTTCGTCACGTCGAGGAAGCTGCCGATCCGGCCGGTGGGCGGGGAGTCGACGACGACCTCGTCGTAGATCCGGGCGCCCGACTTGTCCGTGCGCACCACACACTCCTTGATCTTGCCGGTGACCAGCACGTCCCGGAGGCCGGGCGCGATGGTGGTGGCGAACTCGATGGCGCCGAGCTTGCGCATGGCCCGACCGGCGAAGCCGAGGTTGTAGAACATGTCCAGGTACTCGAGGAACGCGTGCTCGATGTCGAGGGCGAGCGCGAAGACCTCGCCGCCGTCGTCGGCCGTGGCGATCTTGGTTTCCTCGGGCGGCAGCGGGGGTACGTCGAAGAGCTGCGCGATGGACTGCCTGCCCTCGACCTCGACGAGTAGGACCCGCCGGCCGCCCGCGGCCAGCGCGAGCGCCAAAGCGGCCGCGACCGTGGACTTTCCGGTGCCGCCCTTGCCTGAGACGAAATGCAGCCGAGCCTTGTCCGCCTTGGCGGGCCACTCGTATACGGGTGCTGTCGCGGGTGCTGCCACCCCCCGAGCCTATAAGTCGCGGAAGCGCGGCGTCGGCCGACTAGGCTCAGCGGCATGAGCGAATTGACTACCTGGGAATATGCCACCGTTCCACTGTTGACCCACGCGACCAAGCAGATCCTCGATCAGTGGGGTGGCGACGGCTGGGAACTGGTGTCGGTCCTGCCCGGCCCGACCGGCGAGCAGCACGTGGCCTACCTGAAGCGTCCGAAGGGCTGATCGGGCATGACCGACTGGACGTCCAGGCTCGCCGAGCTGCGGATCGAGCTGCCCGCGGTGGCGGCGCCGGTCGCGGCCTACGTTCCCGCGGTACGGACCGGGAACCTCGTCTACACCTCCGGCCAGCTGCCCTTCATCGACGGTGAACTGCAGCAGGCAGGCAAGGTGGGCGGCGCGGTCTCCGTGGACACGGCGAAGGACGCCGCCCGCACCTGTGCGCTCAACGCGCTCGCCGCGATCGACGCGCTGGTCGGGCTCGACTCGGTGGTGCGCATCGTCAAGGTGGTCGGCTTCGTGGCCTCCGCGGAGGGGTTCACCGGGCAGCCCGGCGTCATCAACGGCGCCTCCGAGCTGTTCGGCGAGGTATTCGGCGACGCGGGCGTGCATGCCCGATCCGCTGTCGGCGTGGCCGAGCTGCCGCTGAACGCGCCGGTCGAGGTCGAGGTCATCGCCGAGGTCCGCTAGCCGCGGCGCGCCCGTGCGCGATCGCCCGCCGACGGTGGGCCCGCGCACGGGCGCCGACGCCAGGTTTCAATCCGCATGCGGCCCAACGCCCGCGGCACCGCCGGGTCGTACAGTGAGCCCATGACCACGGCACATCCGGCGTACGCCCAGCTGCGCCAGGTCACCCCGATCGCGGCGGTGATGCTGGAGAACAACCCGGGCATGATGACGCTCGACGGCACCAACACCTGGATCCTGCGGGCGCCCGGCCGCGAGGAATGTGTGGTGATCGATCCGGGTGACGCCGACGAGGAGCACCTGCTGCGGGTGGCGGCCGTCGGCCCGGTGGCGCTGACCCTGATCACGCACCGACACAGGGACCACACCGGGGGCGTCGAGCGATTCGCCGCGCTCACCGGCAGCCCTGTCCGGTCCGTGGACCCGCGGTTCCGCACGCACACCGATGCGGGCCTGCCGGACGGTGAGCTCATCGAAGAGGTCGGCCTCGCGATCCGGGTGCTGCGCACACCCGGGCACACCAAGGACTCGACCTCGTTCGTGATCGAGGGGGAGGGGTCGGTGCTGACCGGCGACACCATCCTGGGTCGGGGCACCACCGTCCTGGACGCCTCCGACGGGGACCTCGGCGATTACCTGGCCTCGCTGCGCGCGCTCATCGACCTGGGCACGGGCCGCGCGGTGCTGCCCGGGCACGGACCCGACCTGCCGGACCTGCAGACGGTGGCGCAGCAGTACCTGAGCCACCGCGAGGAGCGCCTCGATCAGGTGCGCGCGGCGCTCGAGGTCCTCGGCGCCGACGCAGACCCGCGCGCGGTGGTCGAGCACGTCTACTCCGATGTCGATCAGAGCCTGTGGCCGGTCGCCGAGCAGTCCGTGCGGGTGCAGTTGGAGTATCTGCGCCGCTGAATCCCGATAGTGAGATGGGTCACAAGATCGATGATCTTGTGACCCATTTTGCATTGGCCTACCTGCGCGTTCCGGCCCAGGGGTGCGAACTTCTCTGTAACCGCGCGTAACGGACTACTGGACACTTCCTACGCCTAACTAATAGCTTTGCGTCCGGCACGATCTGTGTGCCACATCACAACGCGATGTTAGGAGTGCCCCATGGGATCCGTTGAGAACCTGCTCGACGCAAACGGCGCCGGTTTCGGCCTGCTCGACATGCTCAAGCTTCTCCCGCTGATGAAGGCCATCGAGGGCCTCGATTCCGTCAGCGCGGCGAACTGACCGACCGACCACGAACTGGAGACAACGATGACCTCTGTCGAGAACCTCACCGTGTTGATCGACTCCCTGACGAATCTGTTCACCGGCCTCAACTCCGGCTCGGCCGGCGCAGGCGAGACCCCCAACCCGTAGCCACCGGATCACCGGCGCACCTCGACTTCAAGGAGTATGACCATGGGATCTGTTTCCGATCTTGGCGACGTGTTCAAGGCCCTCGTGCCCGTTCTCGGGGACTTCCTCGGCAACCTGGCCGGCGGCTCGTTGAGCCCGGTGGAGCCCAAGTAGCCTCCGCGCGCACGGCGCCGACGGTCGCCGCGAGATCGGTCCTTTCCCCCCGATCCCGCGGCGACCGTTGCGCATTCGGGCCAGGCCGGTGACTGTGGACATCAGGCGCAGTCGAAACCGAGGAGCGCGGCGATGACCGACTACGGACGTCCACTGCAGTTCGGCATGTTCCCCACCCCGGATACCGACCGGGTCGACGAGATCCTCGACCTCGTCGCGATGGCGGATGACGAGGGACTCGATCTCGTCGGCATCCAGGACCATCCGTATCAGAAGCGATTCCTGGACACCTGGTCGCTGATGGCCGTGGTGCTGGCGCGCACCACCCGGGTTCGGGTGTTCCCCGACGTGGCGTGCCTGCCGCTGCAACCGCCCGCGGTGATGGCGAAGGCGGCCGCGAGCCTGGACGTGATCTCGGGCGGGCGGTTCGAGCTGGCGCTCGGGGCAGGTGCGTTCTGGCCTGCGATCGGGGGGATGGGCGGACCGGAACGCACGCCCGGTGAGGCCGCGAGCGCGTTGTCCGAGGCCGTCGACGTCATCCGGCTCATGTGGTCGGACGAGAAATCGGTGCGGTACGCGGGCGAGCACTACCGGCTCTCCGGTGCGCATCCGGGGCCGCGGCCCGTGCACGACATCGGGCTGTGGCTGGGGGTCGGGGGTCCGCGGATGCTCGGCGTGCTCGGCCGTGCGGCCGACGGCTGGGTCCCGTCGGTCAGCTACTTTCCGCCGCCGGTCCTGCCCGGACTGCACGCGCGCATCGACGAGTCCGCGACGGCGGCCGGCCGCGACCCCGCGGCGATCCAGCGGATCTACAACGTGTTCGGCGCCATCACCGACGGACCGAGCAGTGGGTTCCTCAACGGCCCGGTCGAGCAGTGGGTCGACGAGCTGACCGAGCTGGTGCTCGAATCGGGCATGGACGCCTTCGTGTTCGGCGCCGAGGGCGACGACCTGTTTCAGCACCAGAAGTGGGCGGTCGAGGTGGTGCCTGCGGTTCGCGAGGCGGTCGCGGGGAAGCGGGGCTGACTCGGGACCGGCTACGGCGCATGCCGGGGTACCGAGGAGACGAGTGCACAGTGAGGTATGCGCAAACTGCTATAGGGCACGATCGATTTCGCATTTGTTCGGCATGGATTGACCGCCAATCATGGGTCCATGACCACATCGCGCGAAGCCTGGATTCGCAATTACGTGGACGGCGGCTTCGTCGACCCGGACCCGGAGCGCAGCTTCGAGAATCTCGACCCGGCCACCGGCCGGGTGGTCGCCCGGGTACACGAGGCGGACATCGCTCTCGTCGACCGCGCCGTGCGATCGGCCCGGCGCGCACTGGACAACGGCTGGGCCGACACCCCCGTGCGGGAACGAGCGGCTCTGCTGCGTCGGGCGGCCGATCGGATCGAGGAGCGGTTCGAGGAGTTCGTCGCGGCCGAGATGGCCGACACGGGTAAGCCGGTCACGCAGGCCCGCGAGCTCGACGTGGCCCGCGCGCTGACCAACTTCCGCACCTTTGCGGATGTGATCGTCGCCGCGGGGCAGGAGTCGTTCCTCACCGACCTCGGCGGCGGGCGGCAGGCGTTGAACTACGCGGTGCGCAAGCCCCTGGGGGTGGTCGCGGTGATCGTGCCGTGGAACCTGCCGCTGCTGCTGCTCACCTGGAAGGTGGCGCCCGCGCTGGCCTGCGGGAACGCCGTCGTCGTCAAGCCGAGCGAGGAGACCCCCTCCACCGCAACGCTCCTCGCGGAGGTGTTGGAGGAGGTCGGTCTCCCTGCGGGCGTCTACAACGTGGTGCACGGGTTCGGTCGGGACTCGGCCGGGGAGTTCCTCACGGATCATCCGGGCATCGACGGAGTCACCTTCACCGGCTCGTCCGCGACCGGATCGCACGTGATGAAGACCGTGGCGCCGCGGGTCCGACCGGTCTCCTTCGAGCTCGGCGGCAAGAACGCCGCGGTGGTGTTCGACGACGTCGACATCGACGAGGCGCTCACCGGGCTGACCCGGTCGGTGTTCGCCAACACCGGGCAGGTGTGCCTGTGCACCGAGCGGGTGTACGTGCAACGCAGCATCTTCGACGACATCGCGGCCGGGCTGGTCGAACGCGCCGAGGGACTTCGGCTCGGCGCGCCTGCGGACGCCACGACCACCACCGGTCCGCTGATCTCGCAGGCCCACCGGGAGAAGGTGCGCGGCTACTTCCAGATCGCCGAACAGGCCGGGGCGAAGGTGCTCACCGGCGGTGGGGTGCCCGACCTCGGCTCGGACCTCGCCGGCGGCTCCTGGATCGAGCCGACCCTCTGGACCGGGCTGACGAACGCCGATCGCGCAGTGCGAGAAGAGATCTTCGGTCCGGTCGCGGCGCTGATCCCCTTCGACACCGAGGAGGAGGCGATCGCGCTCGCCAACGACACCGAATACGGCCTCGCGGCGGCGGTGTGGACCAATGACCTGCGTCGCGGACACCGGGTCGCGCAGCGGATGCGGGTCGGCATCTCCTGGGTCAATACCTGGTTCACCCGTGAACTGCGTTCGCCGTTCGGCGGTGCCGGGCTCTCCGGGATCGGCCGCGAAGGCGGCGAATCCTCTCTCCACTTCTACACCGAACCCACGAATGTGTGTGTGCAACTGTGACTGTGACGTTGGGATCGACGGCCGCGGTCGACGCCGCGGCCGAACGGCTCATCGCGGCCAGGGCATCGATGGTGCCCGCCGCGCCGGTGCGCGAGTACCTGGGCGAGAGCGACCTCGACGCCGCGTACGAGGTGCAGCGACGGATGGTCGCCGGCCAGGTCGGCAGCGGAGCGCGCGTCGTCGGCGCGAAGATCGGGCTCACCGCTCCTGCGGTCCAGCAGCAGTTCGGTGTCTTCCGGCCGGACTTCGGCGTACTGCTCGACGACATGATGTACGGCCACACCGAGCCGGTGCCAGCAGCGCGGTTCCTGCAGCCGCGGGCCGAGGGCGAGATCGCGTTCGTGCTCGGCCGGGACATCGACCGGCCGGGCGCTACCGTCGCGGACGTCCTGCGCGCCACCGAGTTCGTGCTGCCCGCAGTCGAGATCGTCGACTCTCGGATCGCGGACTGGGACCTGACGATCACCGACACGGTCGCGGACAACGCGTCGAGCGGGGCCGTGGTCCTGGGGACAACCCCGTACTCGCTGACCGGACGTGACCTGTCCCGGGTCGGGATGACCCTCGAACGGGACGGCGAGCCGGTGTCCTTCGGCGCGGGTCACGCCTGCCTCGGGTCCCCGGTCGTGGCCGTCGCCTGGTTGGCGCGGGAGCTGGTCACACGTGAACAGCCGTTGCACGCCGGCGACGTCGTCATGTCCGGCGCGCTGGGGCCCATGGTTCCGATCACCTCGGCCGGCACCTTCCGGCTCAGGCTCGACGGAATGGGCGAGGTCGACGCCGTGATCGAGGAGGAGAGCAGATGAGCAGAGAAACAGTGGACATCGACGGCCTCGGCGACCGGCTGGACCTCGCCCAGCGGACGGTCAGCGACACGCCCAGTCTCGCGGACAGCCACCAGATCGACATCGACGACGCGTATCGGATCCAGAACGCGGTGATCGGCCGCCGACTGGGCCGGGGCGAGTTGCTCGTCGGGGTCAAGCTCGGCTTCACGAGCAAGGCCAAGATGGCCCAGATGGGTGTCTCCGATGTGATCGTCGGGCAGCTCACCGATGCCATGCGGATCGAGGACGGCGGCGACGTCGACCTGGCCCGGTTCATCCACCCGAAGATCGAGCCGGAGATCGCCTATCGGCTCGCGCGCGACGTGGACCTGGACGATCCGGCCGTGGACATCGTGTCCTGTGTGGATGCGGTCGCGCCTGCCATGGAGATCATCGACTCCCGTTACCGGGACTTCCGATTCACCTACACCGACGTGGTGGCCGACAACACCTCGGCCGCCGGCTACGTGATCGGGCAGTGGCAGAAGCCGCAGGATGTCGACAACCGAGCGGTACGGCTCGAGGTGGGCGGCCAGGCGGTGGTCGGATCCACGTCGGCGATCCTCGGCAATCCGGTGCGCGCGCTGCACGCGCTGGTGGACATGGCGCGTCGACGGGCGATCCCGCTGCGCGCGGGGCAGGTGGTGCTCGCGGGCGCGGCCACCGCGGCGCTCACGCTGACCGCCGAGGTCGCACAGTGCCACATCGCCGGCCTCGGCCGCGTCAGTGTGAAGGGGACGAAATGAGCGACGCCAAGGTGATCGACCGTCTGGCCACCCCGCGGGGCCGGTTCCCGCACGTCAAGGTCGTCGGTGATTTCGTGTACGTCTCGGGGACCAGTTCGCGACGCCAGGACAACACCTTCGTCGGTGTCGAGGTCGACGAGATGGGCACCACCGCGCTGGACATCCGGGCTCAGACGCGCGCGGTCATCGAGAACATGCGCGCCATCCTCGGCGAGGTCGGGGCCGACCTCGCCGACCTGGCCCAGGTCACCACGTACCTGGTGTCCATGAACGACTTCGGCGGCTACAACGAGGTGTACGCCGAGCTGTTCGACGAGACCGGCCCCACTCGAACCACCGTTGCGGTGCATCAGCTGCCGCACCCGCACTTGCTGATCGAAATGCAAGGCGTCGCATACCTGCCAGCCCCTCGCCAGAAGAACCAGAACCCGGAGGCCGCCTCATGACCAGCATCCCGCCGACCATCAACTTCCAGAAGTGGATCGCCGACAACGAGCATCTGCTCAAGCCCCCGGTGAACAACCAGACCATGGCGCTCGGCAGCGACTTCATCGTCCAGGTCGTCGGCGGGCCGAACGAGCGCACGGATTATCACCTCGACCCCTACGAGGAGTGGTTCTATCAGCTCAAGGGCGACATCCACGTCGATGTCATGACCGAGAACGGCCCCGAGAGGGTGCACATTCGCGAGGGGGAGACCTGGTTGCTGCCAGGGAATCTGCCGCATTCGCCGCAGCGACCGACCGCGGGCTCGATCGGCCTGGTCATCGAGCGGGTTCGTGAGGAGGGCACGCTCGAGAAGTTCCAGTGGTACTGCATGAACTGCAACGCTCTGATCCACGAGGTCGAGCTCCAGGTCCGCGACATCGTCGCCGACCTGCCCCCGGTGTTCACCCAGTTCTACGACAACGTCGACGCCCGCACCTGCGTGAGCTGCGGAACCCTGCATCCGGGTAAGGGGTGAGTCGTGAGCGGAATGATCGACGTCCACACCCACTACGTGCCGAAAGGGTGGCCCGACCTGACGTCGGACGCGGGACCGGAGGCGCCGTGGCTGCGGATCGAATCCGAGTCCGAGGCGATGATCATGATGGGCACCAAGGAGTTCCGCCGGATCCAGGCGGACGCCTGGGATGCCGGGACCCGGCTGCGGGACATGGACGCGGACGGTGTCCAACTGCAGGTGGTCTCGCCCACCCCGGCGTTCTTCAACTATGGGCGGACCGGTGAGCAGGGGGAGCGGATCGCGCGGATCCTCAACGACCTGGCCCTGGACATCGTCGCACCCGCCTCGGATCGGCTGATCCCGTTCTGCCAGGTCCCGTTGCAGGACACCGATGCCGCGTGCCGTGAGCTCGAGAGGTGCATCGCCAACGGGCATCGTGGCGTCGAGATCGGCAATCACGTCGGAGACCTGGACCTCGACAGCGAGGGCGTGGTCACCTTCCTGCAGCACTGCGCCTCACTGGGAGTGCCGGTGTTCGTGCACCCGTGGGACATGGCGAATTCCCCTCGGCTGGATCGGTGGATGGCACAGTGGCTGACCGCGATGCCTGCCGAGACCCACCTCTCGATCCTGGCCTTGATCCTCGGCGGCGTGTTCGATCGGATCGATGACAGCCTGAAGATCGGATTCGCCCACGGCGGTGGATCTTTCGCGTTCTGGCTGGGGCGGATGGAGAACGCCTGGCATGGCCGCAACGATGTGATCGGGACGTCCGAGTTCCCGCCGTCGCATTACCTGGGCCGCTTCTATGTGGACTCCGTCGTCTTCGACGAAAGAGCGTTGCGCCTGCTGGTCGACACCATTGGGGTGGAGCGGGTGATGGTGGGTAGCGACTACCCCTACCCGTTGGGGGAGCGACCCGTCGGAGAAGTGGTGCGCAAGAGTGAATTTCTCGATGATGCTGCGCGACAGTTGATCTCCCGTGGCAACGCGGAACGCTTCCTGGGCCTTTCGTAGGCGCCGCCGCGGTGGCCGAGCCGCGCCGCGAGGTATGCCCAAATCGCAATGGCAGATCTTTGAATCGGCATTTGTGTGTCATGGCTCACGGGCAGAAACTGTGATCGGCACCACCTCGCACCCTCGGCTACGCAGCGGGGAGGAACTCCGGCCAGCACCCCCGCTGAACCCACACTCGCTGTCTCCCAAAACGATAGGTCACCGATGAACGAGAATCCGGCACACAGCCCCGGCCCAGTCGCGGCCGCCCGCAGCCGGGTGGCCATGGCCACCCTCGCGGGCACGACGCTCGAATGGTACGACTTCTTCCTCTATGGCACCGCGGCCGCGCTCATCTTCAACAAGCAGTTCTTCCCCAGCCTGAGTCCATCGGTCGGCACCCTCGCGGCGTTCAGTACCTTCGCGGTCGGGTTCATCGCGCGCCCCCTTGGCGGCCTGGTGTTCGGGCATTTCGGCGACCGAATCGGTCGCAAGGCCACCCTGGTCGTGTCGCTCCTGATGATGGGCATCGGATCCACGCTCATCGGTCTCATCCCCAACTACGACTCGATCGGATTCTGGGCCCCGGTCCTGCTGGTGGCGCTGCGGATCGTGCAGGGCATCGGCCTGGGCGGTGAGGGTGCCGGCGCCACCCTGATGTCGATGGAGCACGCGCCCGAAGGCAAGAAGAATCTCTATGCCGGGTTCCCCCAGATGGGGACGCCCGCCGGGCTCGTGCTCGCGAATGCGATCTTCCTGACGACGAACGCGGTGCTCTCGGACGCGGCATTCGCATCGTGGGGCTGGCGTATCCCGTTCCTGCTGAGCTTCGTCCTCGTCGCGATCGGTCTGCTGATCAGGCTCCGCGTGACCGAATCGCCCTCGTTCGCAGGGATTCTCGAGAAGGGCGACGTGGTTCGCTTCCCGCTGAAGGAATCGCTCAAGGTCGGATTCCCCCGGCTTTCCCTGACACTGCTCGCGGTGGTGGCCAACTCCGCCGTCGCCTATGCCTTCATGGTGTTCACCCTGTCCTACGGCACCCAGCACCTGGGATACGACAAGCAGTTCCTGGTGCTGAGCGTGACGGCCGCGGCGGTGCTGTGGTTCGCGACGATCCCCGTGTGGACGATGGTCGCGGATCGCTACGGCAGACGGACCATGTTCATCGCCGGGTCGGCCGCGATCCTGTTGTGGTGCATCGCCTTCTTCCCGCTGCTCAACACCGAGAACTCGGTGCTCGCCGTGATCGCCTTCCTCGGCATGGGCCTGATCATCCCGGTCACGCACTGCGTGCAGGGCAGCATCATCGCGGACACCTTCCCGGCCCGGGTGCGTTATTCGGGCTCGTCGCTCATCCTGCAGACCGCCGCCATCCTCGGCGGTGGCCTGGCGCCGATGATCGCGACCGCGCTGCTGAACGCGACAGGTTCCTCGGTCGGCGTCACCTGGTACCTGGTCGCCATCTGCTCGATCAGCCTCGTCGGCGCGATCGCGCTGTTCCGGCTCGTGCCGTCGACCTCGCGCGGGCCCCAGATCGAGGACGCCAAGGAGCGGGTCCCCGCGTAGTACCCGGCAACCGACGAGTTCCTCGATGAGCCGCTCACCCCGAGGGTGTGCGGCTCATCGTGTGATCTTCGGATCCTGACCGGTGATCGCGGTCGTCGCGGTCACCGGTCCGCCGGAGCGATCTCGGCGGCGATGCGACGCAGGTTGCCGACGAGGGCCTCGGCGGACGGGCTGAGCGTGCGGCCGGGGGAGAGCGTGATCCCGACGCTGTGCCCGATCGGATCCAGCGTCACCGGGAGCGTGGTCAGCCGGGCGTCATCGCGCGGGATCAGGCTGGGCAGCACTGCGATCATGTCCGTCTCGATCAGCAGCTGGCGGACGGTGAGGAACGAGGTGGCCTCCACCCGGTTCTCGGGTAGGGGCATGTCGTTCCTGGCGAAGAACTCCTCCAGCTCGCGACGCAGCTCGGTCTCGACGCCGGGCAGGATCCACGGGTAGTCGGCCAGGTCGGCGAGCGTCAGGCTGCCGAGCTCGGCCAGAGGGTGATCCGCGCGCGTGACGAGTTCCACCGATTCCTCGTAGAGAGTGTCGCGGATCGCGGACTGGTCGGTGGGGGAGGTCAGACGGCCGACGATCAGGTCGACACGGCCGGACTCGAGCTCGACGAGCAGTGTCTCGGGGGTGCCCTCGCGCACGATCACGGTGAGCAGCGGCCGCTCCACCTTCAGGCGGGCGATGGCTCCCGGGAGCAGGACGTTCGACCCGGCGAGGTGGGTGCCGACCACCACGGTCCCGCGATCGGCGTCGGCCAGCTCGACGACATGCCTGCCTGCCTGCGTCAGCTGGGCGATGACAGCCCTCGCATGCGATGTGAACGCTTCGCCGAAGATCGTCGGCGTGATGCCGCGCGGGCCGCGCTCGTACAGCTCCACACCGAGGATCGATTCCAGGTCGTGCAGGCTGCGGGTGGCCACGGGCTGGGTCACGTGCAGCGCGGCGGCGGCGCCGACCACGCTGCCCTGCTTCGTCAGCGCATCGACGAGCACGAGGTGCCGCAGCTTGAGCCGCCCGTCGAGCAGTTTGGGCATGTCCATGCGGCCGAGCCTATCGGGATCCGGAGCCCAGGCAATAGCTGGACCCGACGCTTCTCGGTTCGCGCTATGCCTGTTTTGCTATGGCTGGTAGCCGGCGGGGGAGCGCTGTTCCGCGAGCCCGTTGATCATCCGAACGAGGGCGCGATTGAGCGCCGTCGTGGAGTCGGCCAGATCGAGAAAGATGTCGTAGTGGTTGCGATCGGGAACGACGAGCAGCGTGCAGGGGGAGCGTTGCGCCCAGACATCGTGGAACCTGCGGGTCTGCGTGAGGAAGCCGGCGCCGTCGTGTTCCGCCACCGCGATGACTGCCGTCGGTCCCGGTCCGTCCGCGAGATGCAGTGGGCTCAGCGCGAGTGCTCGGTCGATGTCGAGCCCGAGCCATTCGTTCGCGAACGAGTCGACGAGGGGGCGGAGGTCGAACAGTCCGCTGATCGGCATGGCGCCACGCACGACGTTCTCGGGCAGGTCGAGCGCACGCTGCCAGCCCGGGACCATGAGGGCGCCGGTGAGGTGCCCTCCGGCGGAACTCCCGCCGACCACGATGCGATCGGGGTCGAGTCCATGGCCGGAACCGTGGTGGTGGACCCATGCGACCGCCGCCCGGACCTGGCGGACGATTTCCTCGAGCGGCGTCTCCGGTGCGAGGCCGTAGTCGACGGTGACGGTGGCGATTCCCTCCGCGTCGAGGGCGCGCGCCATGAAGGCGGTGTGGTGTCGAGACAGCGCGCGCCAGTAGCCGCCGTGGATGGCGATGAACACGGGCCTCAGCTCGTCCGACGTTCCCCACACGTCCAACTTCTGTTGGCTACGCGGGTCGTAGTAGATGTCGGTGAATCCGCGTAGGCCCGCTACCGCGCTCTCGGATCGGGTGAGGTACTCGCCGATGATCGCGTCGAAAAGCTCTGGGGAGACGGTGTTTCGGACGTTATACTCGACGTCGGTCTGCGGATCGGACAATGGATGCTCGGTCCCGGACGTCCGCGCTGCAACGGATCTCATCCCTCGATACTGCGGCCTCGGCTCCATGCCTGTCGAATGCAAAGCCTGCTCTCTGTCATGCCCGTTTGCCTATAGGAACTGGCCCCAACGCAAAATCGGCCACCCCGGAGATCCGGGGTGGCCGATTCGTGTTCGTGGGGGAGTTACCGCGCCCGTCGGGCCAGACGCTCCGAGTCGGAGATCAGCACGCTCTTGCCCTCGAGCCGCAGCCAGCCGCGGTGCGCGAAGTCGGCGAGCGCCTTGTTCACGGTCTCGCGGGAGGCGCCGACCAGCTGGGCGATCTCTTCCTGGGTGAGGTCGTGCGTCACGCGCAGCGACCCGGCCTCCTGGGTGCCGAAGCGCTGGGCGAGCTGCAGCAGCGCCTTGGCGACACGGCCGGGGACGTCGGTGAAGATCAGGTCCGCGAGGTTGTTGTTGGTGCGGCGCAGGCGACGGGCCAGCACGCGCAGCAGCTGCTCCGCGATCTCGGGGCGCTGATCGATCCACGACTTGAGGGCCTCGCGGTCCATCTGCACCGCGCGGACCTCGGTGACCGTGGTGGCGGTCGAGGTACGCGGACCCGGGTCGAAGATCGAGAGCTCGCCGAACATGTCGGACGGACCCATGATCGTGAGCAGGTTCTCGCGACCGTCGGGGGAGCGGCGTCCGAGCTTGATCTTGCCGGACACGATGATGTACAGCCGGTCGCCGGGCTCACCCTCGTTGAAGATCACGTGCCCACGAGGGAAGTCGACGGGCTGCAGCTGCTTGACCAGCGCGGCTACCGCCGACGGTTCGACTCCCTGGAAGATTCCGGCTCTGGCCAGGATCTCGTCCACGTGTGCTCCTTCTTCGGTCGTTGGGGGACGCCCATCGTGTGGTCTCCCCCGACGTGATCGACGCACGAACGCGCCGACCTTTCGTTGAGTACTCGCTGGAAGTCTATCGTCCCGACGTCGAAGACTAGTGACCGACGCCACGCGTCGCATGCCGAACGTGGTCCGACACTCCGGAGAGGTCAGCTCGCGCGCTGCTCCGGCGCCTGCGATTCGTCCTCGTCCTCATCCTCGGCGCCGCGCCTGCGGCGGAGGTGGAACCGGGCGAGCGCCCGCGGCAGCCCCTCGTTGGCCAGGGTGGCGACGTCGGCGTGACTCGCCTTGTCCAGGAACTCCTGGACCTCCTGCTCGCGCACGGTCAGCCGGCGCAGCCGGAACTCCACCCGCTCCATTGCCAGTGCAAAAAGAATGAGCAGCACTGGGAAGAGCACCACAGCCAGTCCTTGCATACCGGGTAGTAAACACGGCGTTTGTCTCAGAAGCGAAACGATGTCCAGTTCCGTTTGGCGCCGTCCGTAGAGTTGATCCGGTGTCCACCACCGAATCGCAGACCCCGGCCCCGCGTGGGGCGGCGCCGACCTCGCGACCGGCAAAGGAGGAGACCCGGCTCGGCCTCGTGCGCAGGGCAAGGCGGATGTACCGCACGCTGACCGTGGCCTTCCCGCACGTCTACTGCGAGCTCGACTTCACCACCCCGCTCGAGCTGTCGGTGGCGACGATCCTGTCCGCGCAGTGCACTGACGTGCGGGTTAACCAGGTGACGCCCGCGCTGTTCGCCCGCTACCGCACCGCCCGCGACTACGCCGAGGCGGACCGGGCGGAGCTGGAGGAGTACATCCGGAGCACCGGCTTCTACCGGAACAAGGCGAACTCGATCATCGGACTCGGGCAGGCGCTGCTCGAGCGGTTCGACGGCGAGGTGCCCGGCGACCTGAAGAATCTGGTGACGCTGCCGGGCTTCGGCAGGAAGACGGCCAACGTGGTCCTCGGGAACGCGTTCGGTGTGCCCGGGATCACCGTTGACACCCACTTCGGCAGGCTCGTCCGGAGGTGGGGCTGGACGCAGGAGGAGGACCCGGTGAAGGTCGAGCGCGTGGTCGGCGAACTCATCCCGCGCAAGGAATGGACCGACCTCTCGCACCGGGTGATCTTCCACGGCCGCCGGGTCTGCCACGCGAAGAAGCCGGCCTGCGGGGTGTGCCTGCTGGCCAAGGACTGTCCCTCCTACGGCATCGGACCCACCGACCCGGTGGCCGCTGCCGCCCTGGTGAAGGGCCCCGAGACCGAACATCTGCTCGAGCTGGCGGGTCGGTGAGCTGACGGTGCGATTGTCGAACACCGGCCGA
This sequence comes from Rhodococcus sp. NPDC055112, assembly GCF_053607505.1. Lineage (NCBI taxonomy): Bacteria > Bacillati > Actinomycetota > Actinomycetes > Mycobacteriales > Nocardiaceae > Rhodococcus > Rhodococcus sp. NPDC055112. The sequence goes on along the minus strand of NZ_JBSGTR010000056.1, from coordinate 10,401 downwards.
TGGAGCCTGGCCGCACTCGTCGTGGTGGCGGCCCTGATCGTCGCGATCTGGCCGCGCGGCGACTCGGAGGAGACCGGATCGCGCGGCTACGCCGACTCCATCGGCGCCTCCACCGCCGCGCCGCAGGAGCGGGCCACTGGCGACACACCCGAGGCGCTGGCAGGCGTGCGTGCCGAGGCGGCGCTGAGCGCCTGCCCCACTCCCACACCCGGTGCGGTCCCGGCCGGACCGCTGGCAGGCATCGGGCTCGAGTGCCTCTCCGACGGTGGCACGATCGACGTCGGCGCCGCGCTGGCGGGCAAGCCGGCACTGGTCAACCTCTGGGCCTACTGGTGCGGGCCCTGTGCAAGGGAACTACCCGCCCTGCAGGAGTATGCGCAGCGCGCCGGGGACGCCGTCACCGTGCTGACCGTCCACCAGGACCCCAAGGAAGGGAACGCGTTGTCCGCCCTGACCGAATACGGCGTGCACCTGCCGGGCGTGCAGGACGGCGCGGGCAAGATCGCCGCTGCCGTCGGGGCGCCGAACGTTCTGCCCGTGACCGTGATGGTCCGGGCCGACGGCACCGTGGCCGGGGTGCTGCCGGTGCCGTTCGAGAGCGCCGACCAGATCGCCGCGGCGGTGCACGAGAAGCTGGGCGTGAGCGCGTGAGCGAGACCAACCACCTGCCGCCGGAATGGCTGCGCCGGGTCTCGACGCTGCCGCCGTCGGACACCAATTCCGTCAACCCGGTGCTGCTGCGGCGGGCGCCGAGCGGAGTGCAGGCGCGCGAGGCCGCGGTGCTGGTGCTCTTCGGTGGTTCCCCTGATGCCGATCCCATCGCGGTCGGTGGCCTGCCCGAGGACGCCGACCTGCTGCTGCTCCAGCGCGCCTCCACCCTCCGCCAGCACGGCGGCCAGATCGCCTTTCCCGGCGGCGCAAGCGATCCGGGGGACGAGGGACCCGTCGGGACCGCGCTGCGGGAGGCGGAGGAGGAGACCGGGCTCGATCCGGCCGGGGTACGCACCCTCGCGGTGCTGCCGGGCATCTTCGTCCCGCCGTCGGGCTTCGATGTCACGCCGGTGATCGGGTACTGGGACCGCCCCACCCCGGTCCGTGCGGTGGACCTCGCCGAGACGGAGCGGGTTGCCCGGGTGCCGATGCGCACCCTGCTCGACCCGGACAACCGTTTCCAGGTCCGGCACCGGCTCGGCTACCAGGGCCCGGCGTTCCTCGTCGACGACATGCTCGTGTGGGGCTTCACGGCGGGCGTGCTGGCCGGGCTGATCGCGATCTCCGGCTGGGAGATCGAGTGGGACCGCTCTGACATCCGCGACCTCGAGGTCGCGTTGGCCGAGGTGGAGGCGGGGATCGTGGAGGTACACGACCGATGACCGGTTCAGCCTGGATCGACCTCGCGATCCTCGCGATCGCCGTTCTCGCGGCCACGTCGGGGTGGCGGCACGGCGCGGTCGCGTCGGCCCTTGCCTTCTTCGGCGTCGTGCTCGGTGCGGTCGCGGGGATCCTGATCGCGCCGCATGTGCTGGTGCACGTCGACGAGGGGCGGATGCGCGTGCTCGCGGGCATCACGCTGATCGTCGTGCTGGTGGTGATCGGCGAGGTCGCCGGCATGGTGCTCGGCCGCGCCGCCCGCGGCGGCATGCACAGCCCGGTCGCGCGGTCCGTGGACAGCGTCATCGGCGCGGGCCTGCAGTGCACCGCCGTCCTGGTGGCCGCTTGGCTGCTGGCCATCCCGCTGACCGCGTCCTCGCAACCAGAGGTCGCCAGTGCGGTGCGTGGGTCGCGGGTCCTGACACAGGTCGACGAGTACGCCCCCAGCTGGATGCGCAGGCTGCCGGACGAGTTCTCGGCGCTGCTGGACACCTCCGGGCTGCCCGACGTGATCGGGCCGTTCGGCCGCACCCCGATCGCCGTCGTCGAGGCGCCCGACCCCGGCGTGCTGCGCAGTCCTGTGGCGCAGCGTCTGCAGACCAGCGTGCTCCGGGTGCGCGGGGTGGCGCCGAGCTGCCAGCGCGCGCTCGAGGGGTCCGGTTTCGTGGTGGCCCCTGAGCGGGTCATGACCAACGCGCACGTCGTGGCGGGGACGACTGGGGTCTCGGTGGACACCGCGGACGGGCCGCTGGACGCCGAGGTGGTGCTCTTCGATCCGGCCGTCGACGTCGCGGTGCTCGCGGTCCCCGGCCTGCGGTCCCCGGTGCTGCCGTTCGCGCCCGCGCCTGCCGGGAGCGGGGACAGCGCGATCGTCCTCGGTTACCCGGGCGGCGGTCCGTACACGGCCAGCGCGGCCAGGGTGCGCGAGACCCTGGACCTGACCGGCCCCGACATCTACCGTGCCGCCGAGGTCGAGCGCGAGGTGTACACGGTGCGCGGTTCGATCCGTCAGGGCAATTCCGGTGGACCGCTGGTCGACGAGCAGGGCCGGGTGCTCGGCGTGGTGTTCGGCGCGGCCGTGGACAACAGCGACACCGGCTTCGTGCTCACCGCCGAGGAGGTCTCGCGCCAGCTGGCGGGGGCCTCCGCGGCGAGCAGCGCGGTCAACACGGGCGGCTGCATCCTCTAGCGGCTTCGCCGCCCGTGAGTCCTTGTGGCCCCTGTGCGGGCCAGAAGGACTCACGGGCGCGTCAGCGGGAGAGGAACTCCGTCAGCGCGGCGGTCACCTCGGCCGGTCGCTCCTGGTGGGTGAAATGACCCGCGCCCGCGACGGTGTGCAGGCGCCGCCCCGGGGCCCACCTGGTGTCCCGGCGCAACGCTGCGGCCAGCACGTAGGGATCCTGGTCCCCGTGGATCTGCAGTACCGGGATGGTCACCACCTGGTTCATCGCCTTCATGAACCGACGGCCGTCTGGCCGCCACTGGCTGCGGAACGCCCACCGTTGGTACTCCAGCGAGCAGTGTGCGGCGCCGGGGATCTGGATCGCGGACCTGGCCCGCTCGACGACGTCCGCGAACTCCTCGGTCTGCGGCCATTCCGGACCGGATCGCCCGCGCAACAGCCTTTCGACCTCGGCGCCGTCGTCGCGGGTCAACACCCGCTCGGGCCGCCACGGCAGCTGGCAGCGCAGGAAGGCGGGCAGGAAGGCGGACCGCTGGGCCCGGTCGGCCAGCACCGACCGCTTGAGCGCGATCGGATGCGGCGAGCCGACGAGGGCGATCGACCTGACCAGCCGGGGATGCAGCACCGCCGTCGCCCAGCACACCAGCCCACCGTCGGCGTGGCCGACGAGCGTGGCCTCGGTGTGGCCGAGGGCGCGGATGAGCCCGGCGACGTCACCGGCCAGGGTCCAGCCGTCGTATCCGCGCGGCGGCTTGTCGCTGTCGCCGTAGCCGCGCAGGTCCAACGCGACCGTGCGGTAGCCGGCGTCCGCGAGGGCCGTCAGCTGATGGCGCCAGGACCACCAGAAGTCGGCGAATCCGTGCAGCAGGACGACCAGCGGTGCGCCGGGGTCGGACGGGCCCGCCTCGACCGCATGGAAGCGGATGCCGTTGGCGTGCACGTCGCGGTGCTGCCACGGGCCGTCGAATCGGACTGTGGAGGGATCCGGGTAGGTCACAGGAAGGGTGTTGCTCTCGGTTCGACGCCGGCGCTAGGGCGCGGTCCGGCGGGCGTACTCGCCGGGCGTGTAGTCGCCGTGCTTGTAGCTCGATTCCGCGGCGTTCGGCAGCACCGTCGCGGCCTGGCGGAGCGAGTCGATGGTCTTCTCCGGGGCCCGGAGCTTTCGGACCCGCAGGTAGCCGAGCAGCGCCAGCACCGCGGTGGTGACCACCATCAGCAGGAACACGATCAGGAACGCGAGCCAGCGCGGCGTCCAGACGGCGAGGGTCTCGGCGAGGAAGAAGAAAAAGAAGAAGGAGCTGAACAGCAGGACGGTGAGGGCGAGGATGAAGAACAGCGAACCCTGCAGGCCCTTCTTGACCTCGCTGGTGACCTCGGCCTTGGCGAGCGCCACCTCGGCGCGAACCAGGGTGGAGACCTGCGTGGTCGCGTCCTTGACCAGGTTCCCGATGCTGGCGGTGCCGGGGGCGTGCGCATCGACGTCGGTGAGCGGGATCGACGTGATGGTGTTCGGCACCCCGTCTCCGGTCAGCCGGTCGTACCTGTCGCCGTTGCGGTCACTGATGCTCACGTCTGCGCCCCTCCAGTGTGTCGTCGTCCGGCTCGCCGGAGTGTGTCGTCGTCCGGCTCGCCGGAGTGTGGTCGTTTCTGACCGGTCGCGGAACCGGCCGCCTTGGCGCGCGCATGGTGGACGCGCCCCCGGCGCAACAGTAGCGCCGAGCCGATCAGCGACGCCGTCAGCGAGGTCAACAGGACCGCAGCCTTCGCCGTCTCCGCCTCGGCTCCTTCGAGCGCGAGTTCGGCCACCAGAAGGCTAACGGTGAACCCGATCGCGCCGAGCACCGACAGCGCGAACATGTCGCGGAAGCCGAGGTTTCCCGGCTTCGTGGCTATGCCCAGCCGGACCGCGACCCACGAGACGCCGAAGATCCCGACAGTCTTGCCGACGAGCAGGCCCAGGATGATCGCCAGTGCGATGCGGTCGGTGAACATCGACTCGAGGACCTCGCGGCCCAGCGGGACCCCGGAGGCGAACAGGGCGAACACCGGCACGCAGAGCCCGGCGGAGAACGGCTGGATCCGGTGCTCGAGCCGCGTCGCGGGGGCCTCCGCCTCGCCCGGGTCCCTGCGAACCCTTGTCAGCAGGCCGAGAGCGACGCCCGCGAGGGTGGCGTGGATGCCTGCCTCGTGCATCGAGTACCAGGCGAGCATCGCCAGTGGGACGTACAGCAGCGGGGTGGTGATCCGCCGGTGCTGAGCGTAGGCGTAGGCGGCCAGGCAGGCGACCGCACCGAGCAGCCACAGCATCGCGATCGAGGTGGTGAACAGCGCGGCGATGATGATGATGGCGAGCAGGTCGTCGACGACCGCGAGGCTGAGCAGGAACACCCTGGCGCTGGCCGGGATCCTCGATCCGGTCAGCGCCAGCACGCCGAGGGCGAAGGCGATGTCCGTGGCGACCGGGATCGCCCAGGCCTGCTCGATGCCCGGGGTGCCCCAGCCGACGGCGAGCGCGATCAGCGCGGGCAGGATCACGCCACCGACCGCCGCGATGATCGGCAGCAGGGCCTTCTTGCGGTCGGCCAGCTCGCCCACGACGAGTTCGCGTTTGAGTTCGAGACCCGCGACGAAGAAGAACACCGCCAGCAGGCCGTCCTGGGCCCAGGTGTTCAGGCTCAGGTTCAGGTGGATCGCGCTCGGCCCGACCTGCCAGTCCCGCAGGGCGGTATATGCGTCGGCCCACGGGGAGTTCGCCCAGATGACGGCGACGGCCGCCGCCACCAGCAGGATCGACCCTCCGACGGTCTCGGTGCGCAGATACCGGGTCAGTTCGGAGCGGAGCGGTTGGATCACGTCAGGTTTCTCCTGAGGTCGCGGGCGTACAGGTGTCCCATGTGCCGACCAGACTTCCCGGCGCTCCGATGGCAGCTTAACGCGATCTTGATACCGCTCGGCGCAAACACCTCGCGCTGGATTGCCCCGGAAACGGCGGGGGTGATCTGCTTCCTGAGGTTTGGGCGGCGGATGTCCATTCCGTGGAACAGGTGTGTAGGAGAATCGGATGAGCAAAGCCCCGGACGTGCTGGTCGACGAGGCGGTTGCCGCGAAGGATGCGGTGCCCCGCAGTCGGATCGTGGTGGCCAGCATGATCGGTACCTCGATCGAGTTCTACGACTTCTACATCTATGCGACGGCGGCCGTCTCGGTCTTCCCGCACCTGTTCTTCCCCAAGGGGAACGGCACCACCGCGTTGCTCGCCTCGCTGGCGACCTTCGGTCTCGCGTTCGTCGCCCGTCCGCTCGGCTCGATCGTGTTCGGCCACTACGGCGACCGGATCGGCCGCAAGGCCACCCTGGTCGGATCGCTGCTCACCATGGGCATCGCGACGTTCGTCATCGGGCTGCTCCCGACGTACCACTCGGTCGGGTTGATCGCCCCCGCGTTGCTGGCCCTGATGCGCTTCTGTCAGGGTCTCGGGCTCGGCGGCGAATGGTCGGGCGCGGCGCTGCTCGCGACCGAGACGGCGAAGTCCGGTAAGCGGGCGTGGGCGGCGATGTGGCCGCAGCTCGGCGCGCCGATCGGGTTCTTCCTTGCCAACGGGCTGTTCCTGATCATCACCCTGTTCATGGGCCACGACAACGCCAACCCCGATCTGGACAGCGCCTTCCTGACCTGGGGATGGCGAATCCCGTTCCTGCTCAGCGCGATCATGGTGATCATCGGCCTGTACGTGCGGCTGAAGCTGGAGGAAACCCCGGTGTTCGCGCGCGCCGTCGAGCGCGGCGAGAAGGTCAAGACCCCGCTGGCGACGGTGTTCAAGACGAGCTGGCGTCAGCTGATCATCGGCACCTTCGTGATGCTCGCGACCTACACGCTCTTCTACATCATGACCACCTGGGTGCTGAGCTACGGCACCGGCAAGACCGTCGCCGACGGCGGCACGGGTCTCGGCTTCAAGTACTCGGATTTCCTTGTGCTGCAGCTGATCGCCGTGCTGTTCTTCGCGGCGGGCGTGCCCGTCACCGGCTGGCTCGCGGACCGGTACGGGAGGCGCATCACCCTGTTGGTCACCACCGGCGCGATCATGGTCTTCGGGCTGACCTTCTCGGTGACGCTCGACCCCGAGAAGATGACCGACGCCCGCATGCTGGTCTTCCTCATCATCGGAATGGTGTTGATGGGCTTCACCTTCGGTCCGATGAGTGCGGTGCTGCCGGAGCTGTTCCCGACCAATGTGCGCTACACCGGCTCGGGCATCGCCTACAACACGGCGAGCATCCTGGGTGCGGCCGTCGCGCCGTTCATCGCCACCTGGCTCGCGACCAGCTACGGCGTCGGGTGGGTGGGCATCTACCTGCTGGCGGCGAGCGCACTGACGTTCATCGCGCTGCTGGTGATGCGCGAGACCAAGGACGCCTCGCTGGACGCGCCCGAGCTCGATCCGCGCGGGGTCGAGCTCTAGGCGCGATCCGCGCGCCGGATCACCACCACCGCGCCTGCACCCACCGCGAGCAGCACCGCAAGGGCGGCGAGCAGGCCCCAATTCGGGCCCGAGTCCGGCGGCGCCGCGTCGCCGTACCGATCCCGCTCCTGTTCGGAGCTGGTCTTGAGGTCCGCCGCCCCCGGATAGCCGGGCGCGAGGGACAGCACCTGGTCGAAGTCGGCGATGGCGGCGGTGTAGTTCCCGTCGACGTAGTGCTCGACCCCCGTGCGGTAGGCGGTGTCGGCAGGACCGAGCGTCGGGGTGACGCCCTTCTCTCGCATCAGATCCGTGAGGCCGCGTGCCGGGGCGACGAAGGCGAACGGCTGTGTCTGCCCATGGATTCCGAAGCTGTTCACCCCGATCGCCACTCCGTTGAGGTCGGCGGTGGGGCCTCCGCTCATGGCCTCGGACACCTCCGCGTCGGTCTGGTAGACGGGGACCGTTCCCGTGGCCTTCTTGGCGCTGATCTCGCCGCCCGCGACCACCGGTCGCAGCGACGGCTCGGCCGCGGTGTCGGTGGTGCCGGGGAAACCGGCCGAGACCACCGGCGTGCCGAGGTCGACGCCGGTGTCGGTGCTCAGCTCGGCGGCCGCCAGGCCGCCACGCTGGACCTTGAGCAGCGCGACGTCCCCCTCTGTGAGCGGCACCAGGCCGGTGACCTCGGCGGGGAGCGCCTCGCCCTCGGCGGTCCCGCCGGCGATCACGGTCATGGCGGTAGCGGGGGGCGACCCCGGCTCGTCGCCCTCGACCCGCCAGTTCGCCTGGGCGGTCTCGGTCACGAGCGCGGGATCGAGGGTGGGGATCACGTGTACGGCCCAGTCGACGGCGGTTCGCAGGAGTGCCTCGCGGGCGCCCTCGGCGCAGTGGCCTGCCGTGGCCACCCAGCCGTCCGGGTTGACGACGAATCCGCTACAGCGCCAGCCCGTTACGAAGGGATCGACCTTGATCGACTGGCCGTCGGGAAAGCGGACCCAACCCCTCACCTCCGCCTTGACCAGGACGACGGACGGGGTGACGAGAGCGGCCGCGCGTTGCTCCGGGCTCGGCACGGGACGTTCGGGCGAGTCCTGGTCGCCCAGCGCGACGGCGGGGGAGTCGACGAGCGCCGCGAGCAGCAGCACGAGCAGGGCGGCGAACCTCGTTCGCCGATGCCGATCGGGCATGACGGTCTCCGTTCGAGCTCGGACCCGCGGCTGACCCGTGAGCGTCACTCGGCTCGGCACTCGTCATGAATGGGACTGTGGGCCATCGCTGACGGACCCATGGTAGGCCAATCCGGCACGGCCGGGAAGGTTCGCGGCGGCAGCCGGCGGGGCCGCGAGACCGGAGACGGCGGGTGCCCCCGTGCGAACGAGGGCGGATTCCAGGGATTGTCGCAACACGTAACTGGGGATCACGCAGGCGAATCGTGGAATGTCGGGGGACTACCTTGCCAACGATCCGTGACGAGCCACTAGGCGCACAGAGATTCCCGAAAAGGGGCCTCGGACGCAAACTTTCGCGTCCGAGGCCCCTTTTCCCATTCCCGAGTGACACCACGCCCCACAGGTTCGGGCCGGCGCACCCTGCTGAGCCGACATTCATCCCATCAATTTTCGGTAGGCAGCGGCGGGGATTACCCCTACAGTTCCCGCGACCGACCCGGCCCCGCCGCCTTGGGTCGTACCCGCAACGCTCAATCCGAAAGGTCCCCATGCGTAGTACCCGCGCCCGCCGCGCCGCGATGATCGGCACCGCGGCACTGCTTCTGGTCGCGCCCACCGTGGCCATCGCCCAGGCGGAACCCACCGCGCCGGCACCCGCGCTGCCCGCGGACATGGTGGCCGCGATCCAGCGCGATCTCGGTCTCAGTCCGGCCCAGTACCTCGACCGGGCCGAGACCGGGCAGGAGCTGGTGGCGTTCGCGGACAATCTGCGCGGTAAGTTCCCCACCGCGTTCGCCGGCGTGTGGCTCGATGCGGCCGGGACCCCGTTGGTGGGTCTGGCCGATGGACCCGACAAGGCCGCCGCTCGCACCGCCGTCGAAGCCGCCGGCTACCAGGTCAAGGACCAGTCGCGCAGCGAGCGGACCCTGCACGATCTGCTCGGCCAGGTCAACGGCTGGATTCAGCAGCTCCCGGCACCGTTGGCCGCTCTCATCAATGGCACCGCGATCGACCCCGCCGCCAACGACATCGCACTCGAGGTCAAGGACACCGCCGAGGGCCAGGGCCTGCAACTGCCCGACTTCCTGGGCTTCGTGCATGTGGCGAAGGGCCAGGGCGGCTCGTCCGACCTGCCGGGGCTCGGCTCATCCGGCTCATCCGACCCCACCAAGCCGACCACCACCAAGCCGACCGAACCCACCACCACTAAGCCGACCGAGCCGACCACAACCGAACCGACCAAGCCCGCCGAACCGAGCACCACCACCCTCAACCCGGTCACCGGCGCGAAGGTCGGCAAGGCCATCGCCCTCACCGTGAAGGTCAACCCCGCGGCAGCGGGCGGCGAGATCCTGTTCGAGAAGGTGGTAAACGGCGCCAACCCCGAACCGATCGCCTCCGGCGTGTCGGTCGGCGCCGACGGAACCGCCACCACACAGTGGTACCCCGACACTGCCGGCACGGTGACCGTCAAGGCCACCTTCTCCGGCCGCGACGGCGTCACCGGATCCATGACCACCCAAGAGGTCACCGTCGCCAAGGCGGACAGCCCCATCGTCGCCTCCACCATCACCCTCACCCCGGTGACCGGCGCGAAGGTCGGCAAGGTCGCCACCGTCACCGCGAAGGTCAACCCCGCAGCCGCGGGCGGCAACGTCGTATTCGAAGACGATAAAAACAGCTACGAAGAGGTACCGGTCGGCGCCGACGGCACCGCCACCATGGAGTGGGAACCCGAGACCGCAGGCAAGGTGACCATGAGGGCCATCTTCTCCGGCCGCGATGGCGTCACCGGATCCACCACCACCGCGCAGGTCACCGTCGCCAAAGCCGACAGCCCCACCACCACCACCACCACCACCACCACCACCAAGCCCAAGCCGCCGGCCGCGGACGCTGTCCTCGGTGGCCACAGCTACGGCACCCAGAAAGAGAACGGGGGCAAGGGCTTCTGCTCGTTCGGTTTCAACGGCACCGACGCATCCGGCCACGCGGTGAACATCTCCGCCGGACACTGCGACACGGACGCACCTGCCGCGGGCACCCGCTACGCGTCGATCGCATTCGAGGTCGTCGGCGATCGCTTCGACGCGCAATACGGCACCTTCGACAAGTCAACCATCGATGGCCTCGACTACTCGGTGATCAAGATCGCCGACAACGCCGCCACGCTCTTCGAGAACAACTTCGTTCGCGCCCCCGGCTCGGACCCGGTACCG
>NZ_JBSGTR010000055.1:0-40774 GCF_053607505.1 Rhodococcus sp. NPDC055112 | reverse complement strand
GGGGCGCGGTCGGCGCGAGTGCTAGCCGCCGACCCGCCCGAAGTACGCGTCCCGCAGGACCGCGAGGTCGTCGATGTCACCGGCATCGGCGTCCATCACCACCCGCCCGATGTCGAGCACGGTGACGTGGTCGGCCACGCTCATCGCCGCCTCGACCGCCTGCTCGACCAGCAGCACCGCCAGCCCGGCCTCCTTGAGCAGCTGGACCCGCTCCATCACCTCGTTGACGATCACCGGCGCCAGACCGCCGGACGGCTCGTCGAGGAGCAGCAGCGTCGGCTCGGCCATCAGCGCCTGCCCGATGGCCAGCATCTGTTGCTGGCCACCGGACATCGAGCCCGCGAGCAGGCCGCGCTTCTCGCCGAGGATCGGGAACAGGTCGTAGATCCGCGCGACCTCCTGCTTGAGCGCGGACCGCCGCATCTTGCGGACGTAGCCGCCGAGAATCAGGTTCTGCTCGACGGTCTGGCGGTGGAAGACCCGCTTGCCCTCCTGGACGTACGCGATCCCCCGTCGCACCCGCTGGTGTGCGGGCACCTTTGAGATGTCCTGCCCATCGAACTCGACGGAGCCCGCCGAGACCTTGTTCAGCCCGGAGATGGCGCGCAGGGTGCTGGTCTTGCCCGCCCCGTTGCGGCCGAGCAGGGCCGTCACCTTGCCGGGCCACACGTCGAGCGAGACGTCCCAGACCACCCGCAGGTCGCCGTACCCGGACTCCAGGTTCCGCACGCTCAGTAGCGGTTTCGTGGCGGTCATGACGTCACCTTCGTTGACAGTGCGGCCTCTTCGTCGGCGATGGTGCGGGCACCGGACTCCTCGACGCTGACGCCGAGGTACTCGCTGAGCACCCGCGGGTTCTGTTCGATCTCGGCCGGGCCGCCGTCCGCGATGACGGCGCCCTGGGCGAGCACCACGATGCGGTTGGCGAGCTCGAGGACGAGCCGGAAGTTGTGCTCCACCAACACCACCGTGGCGCCGGCGCCGCGCAGGTCGCGGATCAGGTCCGCGAGCCTCTCGACCTCGTTCTCGTCCAGGCCGGAGGCCACCTCGTCGAGCAACAACACCCGGGGCTCGGCGACCACGCAGCGCGCGACCTCGAGCAACCTGCGCATGCCGAGGGGCAGCGCGGTGGCCGTCTCGTCGCGCAGGTGTGACATCCCGACCATCTCGAGCGCGCGCTCGGCCTCGGCGAGGTCGGCGGCGCGCACCCTGCGGTACCGCGGCAACCGGAGCACGGTGGCGACCATCGACACCCGATCGGTGCTGTACCGGCCCGAGGCCACCGCCTCCAGCACGGTGATGTGCTCCGGGATGTTCGGGGTCTGGAAGGTCCTGGCGACCCCGACTCGGGCCACCCGGTCGGGGGCCTGCCCCTGGACCTCGTTGTCGCCGACCAGGATCCGGCCGCTGTCCGGCTTGTAGAACCCGCAGATCATGTTCAGCATGGTGGTCTTGCCCGACCCGTTCGGCCCGATCAGCGCGGTCACCTCACCCGGCTCGGCACTCAGCGAGGCCCCGTCGAGGGCCTGGTTGCCACCGAAAGCCTTGGCGATGCCGTCCACGACCAGCCGCTCACCCACGATCGGGTCCACGGCCGGTCTCGCCCCGTCGGTCGCGGGGTCGGCCGCATGTTCACCGGTCAGTCCCGCCGCCCGGTCCAGCCGCGCCATCGCTGCTTTCCCGAGTTTCGCGAGACCACCGCTGAGCAGCACGCCGCCGACGATGAGGAACCCGCCGTAGAAGACCAGGGCGTATTCCTGGAAGTCCGCGGCCTGGTTGGGGCCGAACTGGATGATCGCCGCGCCGATCACCGCGCCGTAGACGCTCGCCGCACCACCGAGGATGCAGGCCGCGAGAACCGATGTGGCGAAGGCGAACCCGAACGCCTCCGGCGAGACGAACATGTCGATGTTCGCGAACAGCGCGCCCGCGAGCCCGGCGGGGAGAGCGCCGATCGCATAGCCGAGCAGCTTCATCCTGAACACCGAGACGCCGACCGACGAGGCCAGCACCGGGCTCTGCTTGAGGGTGCGGAACGCGATGCCGTGGCGGGACACCACGAGGTTGCGCATCACCGCGAACCACGCGATCGTCACCACGACGACCACCAGGTAGAACTCGTTGTTCTCCGGGTCGAGCACGTGGCCGAACAGGGTGGCCGGCTCGATACCGGTGAGCCCGCCCCGTCCCCCGGTTGTCTCGCCGAACACGGCGATGATGTCGGGCACGAGCAACACGAGGAAGAACGAGGTCATCGCCAGCGACCAACTGCCCAGTCGCAGACCGGGGATGCCCGTCACGATGCCGACCGCCAGCGCGACCAGGCCCGCCGCGGCGAGCTGCAACACGATGTCGGTGTAACCCGCGATGGACATCAGGCCCGCCGTGTAGGCACCGGCCGCATACATCGCGGCCTGGCCGAGCGCCAGTTCACCGGCGTAGCCGAGGCTCAGGCTCAGGCCGCTGACCACCAGGGCGAGGATGCAGGCGAGCTGCACCTGCCTGGTCATCGCGAAGTCGAGCCCGAGCGCAGGCAGGAACAACACGAGGACGGCGAGGGCGAGCGGAAAGGCCCAACTCGGTACCGCCCGAAGGGAACGCCAGATCTGCATGTCACACCACCCGTTCCCGTACCCGGCCGAACAGCCCGGCCGGCCGAACCATGAGGATCGCGATCAGCACCACGAACACCGCGATGTTGCTGTACTGGCTGCCCAGTTCGAGCGCCGCGAAGGACTCGACCAGACCGACAGTGAGACCGCCGACCAGCGCACCGGGCAGGGAGCCGAACCCACCGATGGCCAGCGCCACGAAGCCCTTGATCGCCAACGCGGAGCCGAGCGTGGCCACCGCGAACGTCTTGGGCCCCACGAAGAGTCCGAGGAAGCCTGCGAGCGCACCCGATGCCGCGAAGGCGCCGAGGGCGAGCGCGCGGACGTTCACGCCGCGCAGCATGGCGGCCTCTCGGTCCTCGGAGATGCCGAGCAGCGCGAGACCGGTCACGGTCTTCTTGCTGACCTGGCTGAGCAGCACCACCAGCACGATCGCGAGGACCAGCAGCGCGATCTCCACCGGGTAGGTGCGCCCGCCGAGCAGGGTGATCGCGTCATTGGAGCCGAAGAACGGCACGGTCAGCGGTTCGCTGCCCCAGATCAGCTGTGTCGCACCGTTGATGAGGGTCGCCGCTCCCAGCGTGGTGACCAGTTGATTCTGGTGGTCGTGCACCGGCCGGACGGCGATGATCTCTTCGAGTCCGGCGAGGATCATCACCGTCACGGTCGCCATCACGGCGACGACGAGGACGGGCAGCTTCAGCGTCACCAGGCCGGTGTACGCGACGAAGGTGCCGACCATCATCAGCTGCGCCTGCGCGAAGTTGAAGGTGTTGGACGAGATGAAGACGATGTTGTAGCCGATCGCCACGAGCGTGTAGACAGCGCCGAGTGCGAGACCCGACCAGACAATGGTCACCGCGAGCTCCTCTCGGTGGTGCGGCCGCGGGCGGCCACACCACCGTCGTCATTCAGGGATGGACGGTCTCAGGCAGCGGGGTTGCCGTACTGGCCGTTGAGCAGCTTGCTCGGCGGCACGAACCGGTAGCCGTCGTCCTCCAGGTTCGGCGCGTGCGACTCCGCCGAGTAGTGGTACCGCGGCAGGAAGGCGGTCTTGGCGTTGTCCAGGACCTCCTGGTTCTCCAGCGCCTCGGCGAGCGCCGTCGCGTCATCGGTCGATCCGACCTTGTCCGCGGCCGCCGCGACCAGACCGAAGGGGTCGTAGTTGTCGGCGAGGATCAGCGTCGACGGGATCTGCCCCATCCCGGCCATGGTGTTCACCATGGCGTTGACCGCCGCGTCGTTCGCGTCGAAGACGGTGCTGGGGAACACCTGCATGACGAGGTTCGCGGTGGCGGGGGTGCCGAGGACCCCCTCCGGCGCGGGCTTCGCGACCAGCGCGGTGCCCGAGACCGAGGTGTTGCCGATCAGCGGGATGTTCCAGTCCAGGCGCTGCAGGCTGGTCAGCAGGTAACCCAGCGGCGCCCCGTAGGCGTCGACGACCAGCGCCTGCGCGCCCTTGTTCTTGAGCGACTGGAGCTGCGCAGTCATGTCGAGCGCCGCGATGTCGTACTCCTCGGAGCCTGCCGCGCTCACGCCCTCCGCGGCGAGGGAGGACTCCATCGCCTTACCGAAGGCCTCGCCGTAGGCGCTGCTGCCGTGGATGACTCCGACCTGCTGGTAGCCCTTACTCTTCGCGTGCCGCGCGATCGAGGCCGCGTAGTCGGCCGGCGACGGCGACAGGTCGAAGTTGAGCGGGAATTCTTCTGGGTCGGAGGAGTTCTCGGTCGGCCCGACGTTGAACGAGAGGATCTTGTTCTGCTTGAGGATCGGCAGGGTGGCGGCCGACAGCGTGGACGGGCCGGAGTTGAGGTAGAGGTCCGGCTTGTCGCCGGAGGCGATGGCCTCACGCAGGTTCGAGACGGCCTTGGTGGCGTCGCCGCCGTCGTCGACGACCGTGAGTTCGACCTGCCGACCACCGATTCCGCCGTTGGCGTTCACGGCCTCTACCCCGGCCTTCGCCGCGAGAATCGAGGTCTGAGAGTTCGCCGCGAGGGCACCCTGGCCGCTGATCGCGCCGGTGACGAGCACCCGGTACGGGCCGTCCGATCCGCTCTCGGAGCCGGAGCTCGATCCGGAACAACCCGCGAGCGCGACCGCGGACACGGCGAGCGCCGCCACGAGAGCGGAGTGCCGATTCTTCATGCAGATCTCCTCAAGTTGAATAAGCAAGCATTTGCTTGGCAAGCAACGCTATGGATCCAACCGGGTGACGTCAATCACCTTCCCGCTAGCCGGGACCTGAAAGATATTGATATGCAACGGTTTTGATATGTCAGGCTGCGGACACGACGAAGCGCTGGATGTCATCCCCACGACACCCAGCGCATTCCGTCGGTCGAACGGCCGGTCAGGCCGCCCCTCGCGATCCGGCCGTCAGGCGCTCGCCTCGATGATCTCGAACCCCTTGTAACCGGCGGCCGCGACCTCGGCAATGATCTCGCCATAGGCGCCGAATCCGCCGATGAACGGCATGAACACGCGCGGCTTCCCTGGGATGTTCGCGCCCATGTACCACGAGTTCGCGGTCGGCAGCAGCGTCTGCGCGGCCCGGTCGGAGCACTCCTGCACCCAGGCGGCGGCCGCCTCGGCGGTGGCCTCGATCGCCACCGCACCCCGGTCATCGAGGTGGGCGATGGCATCCGCCACCCAGTTCACGTGCAGCTCGGAGTGCAGCACCATGTTCGCCAGCACGGACACGCTGCCCGGTCCGGTCATGTTGAACAGGTTCGGGAAGCCGGCCACACCGAGGCCGAGGTAGGTCTTCGGGCCCTCGGCCCACGCCTGCTTGAGGGTCTGGCCGTCGCGTCCGACGATGTTCAGCTTCTCCATCGACCCGGTCATCGCGTCGAACCCGGTCGCGAGGATCAGCGCATCGATCTCGTAGTGCTCGTCGGCGGTGCGCACGCCCGCCGCGTCGATGCTCTCGATCGGCGTCGCCTTGAGGTTCACCAGCGTGACGTTGTCGCGGTTGTAGGTCTGGTAGTAGTTGGCGTCCGTGCAGATCCGCTTGGTGCCGATCGCGTGGTCCTTCGGGATGAGCAGCTCCGCGATCTCCGGATCGTCGATCACCGCGCGGACCTTCTCCTCCCAGAAGTCGCGGGCGGTCTCGTTGGACCCGGCGTTGGTCACCTGGTCCGGGAAGGTCTTGCTGTACAGCACGCCGCCGAGCTGCCAGCGCTTCTCGTAGGCCTCGCGCCGCTCCTCCTCCGACGCCTCCAGCGCCGACTTCGGATGCGCCTGGTGCGGCGAGCCGCCGCCGCTGAGGAACGAGAGCCGGCGACGCTCGCGATAGTTCGCCTTCTGCGCGGCGCGGTCCTCGTCGCTGAGCGGCACGTTTCCTGCCGGCACGCTGTAGTTGGCGCTGCGCTGGAACACGTAGAGCTGCTCGGCCTGCTTGGCGACCTCGGGGATGGTCTGGATGCCGGAGGAGCCGGTGCCGATCACGCCGACCCGCTTGCCGGTGAAGTCGACGCCCTCGTGCGGCCAGTGCGCGGTGTGGTAGACGCCGCCGTCGAAGGAATCGAGGCCGTCGATCGCGGGGATGTTCGCGTTCGACAGCGGACCGACCGCGAGGATGACGAAGCGCGCGGAGACAGCGTCGCCTGCGTCGGTGCGGATCTCCCACCGCAGCGTCTGCTCGTCGAGCGCGATGTCGGTCACCCGGGTGCCGAACGTGATGTCGCGACGGAGGTCGTACCGGTCCGCGACGTGGTTGACGTAGCGCAGGATCTCCGGCTGGGTGGCGTACTTCTCGCTCCAGTTCCACTCCTGCTCGAGCTCGGGGTCGAAGGAGAAGGAGTAGTCGACGCTCTCGACGTCGCAGCGCGCGCCCGGGTAGCGGTTCCAGTACCAGACGCCGCCGACCCCGTCGCCCGCCTCGAACACCCGCACCGACAGCCCGTCGCCGCGGAGCTTGTGGAGCGCGTAGAGACCCGCGAAGCCGGCGCCGACGACGACCACGTCGACATCGGCTCCTGTGTCGGCCTGAGGGGAAGGGGTCCCTGCGGACGAAGCTGACTGGGCGCTCACGGTGACTGCCTTTCGCTGGAGACTCTCTCTCCAGCGACGCTATTGCGGCGGCGTCACCGTGGCCTACCGCCCCTCCCGCTGACCGGGCGGTGCGATGCCAGGATGCGGATCAGTACAGCGGGTCGTGCCGCATGTGCTCGACCGGGACGCCCTTGGCCTGCAGCCGGAACTTCGCGGTCTGGATCGTCGAGGCGGACCCGACGATCTGGATGTCGTGGTTCGACCAGTCGCCGAAATCGGCGGCGACGGCGCTGACCTTGCCGGTGATCCGCTTGTACATCCCGGCGGGCGGCGTCGGGATCGGGTCGAGGTGCCACCAGGGGTTGGTGTCCTCCTCGGAGACCGGGACGACGGTCAGCCACGGGTTGGTCAGCGACAGCTGCCACAGGGTCTCGATGTCGTACAGGTCGCACGGGTAGTTGCCGCCCACGAACACGTGCACGTTCGGGTTGTTCGCGCGCATCGCCATCTCCATCAACTGCGCGCGCAGCGGTGCGATGCCCGTTCCCGACCCGATCATCAGCATGTCCCGGTTCTGGGTGCGGTCCACGCCGAGCGCGCCGAGCGGGGAACCCATCACCCAGGTGTCGCCGAGGTTGGTCTGGCCGACCATCGCCGGGCTCACCCAGCCGCTCGAGACGCGCCGGACATGGAACTCGATCTGCCCCTCGGGGTTCGCCGGGATGGCGGGCGAGAGGTAGCGCCACATGCGCGGGCGCCCGGGAACGGTCACGCTCACGTACTGGCCGGCGCCGTAGTCCATCGGCCGGTCCAGCTGCAGCCGGATCACCGCGACATCCTGGAGCACCTGCTTGTGCTCGACGACGGTGCCGGTCCAGGTCGCCGGGCCGGTCTCGTTGTTCGCGGCCTCCATCATCACCGAGGCGATCAGGGCGATGGCCTCGCGCCAGGCGTTGTCGACCTCGTCGGTCCACATCTCGTTGCCCGCGAAGTTCTTGAGCGCGAAGATCAGCGAGTTGCCGACCGCGGTGTAGTGCGCGTCGACCACGCCGTACTTGCGGTGATCGCGGCCGAGCTGGGCGAGGAACAGGAGAACCGGTTCCGGATCGTCGAGCTGGTCGATGACGTAGGCGATGGCGTGGACCAGTCGCTCTCGCTGGGCCTCCATGGCGGCGGGGAAGAACTCGCGGACCTCCGGGTTGTTCGCGAACAACACCGAGTAGAACGACTGGGTCAGACGAGCTGGTCCGTCGTCGCTCGCCGCCACGGCCTTGAAGGTCGACCGGACAAGCGAAATAGCCGTTGAATCCACTGCAGAGTCCCCGTTCCGCATACAAACGCGGCCTGCGGTGTCCTCTGCAGGTCGCGTGGCCCCACTCGGCGGGTTGCCGTTGGGTTTGGGCGAGTCTAGCGAGGAATCGTCGCGACCGAAACACGTACCAGTAGAACGACCGTTCAAGTCGACCGCGGCGACATCTCACACTACGATCTTGATCGCTGTGAGGTCGCCGCGGGGGCGACAGAATGGAGTTCCGTCATCGTGGTCATCGCCTCCGGAGAGGAAGGGCTCCGCGACATCTCGGCCGCGAGCGCCAGGACGTCGACAACCGAGGACCTGGATCGGCGACTGCGCGAATGCACCGAATTCTTCGCGCAACCCGAGCTGGCGCACCTGCCCGCGGAACGGCACACGGCGGCGCTGGACGAGTTCGCGCTCACCGGGCGCTACGAGCACACCACCGAGGAACTCCTGATCGGGGCGAAGCTCGCCTGGCGGAACCACGCGCGCTGCGTCGGACGCAATCACTGGCGCACCCTCAAGCTGATCGACGCCCGCCACGCGGTGACCGCGGCGGCGCTGGCCGAGGCGTGCTGGGAACACCTGCGGGTCGCCACCAACGGCGGCGCGCTGCAGTCGGTGATCACCATCGGCCCGCGGCCGCTCCCGGACGGCAGGGAGTTCCGCATCCTGAGCCCCCAGCTCATCCGCTACGCGGGGTACCGCAACGCAGACGGCAGCATCACCGGCGACCCGTGGCACGTCGCCCTCACCGAACAGGTGACGAAGATGGGCTGGCGGGGCGAGGGCACCCGGTTCGACGTCCTGCCGCTGCTGATCTCGGTCCCCGACGAGCCGCTGCAGTGGTTCGAGGTGCCCGAGGACCTGGTCCTCGAGGTCCCGCTCGTACACCCGAACTACAAGTGGTTCGCCAAGCTCGGCCTCAAGTGGCATGCGGTGCCCGCGGTGTCGAACATGGACCTGGAGATCGGCGGGCTCACCTACCCCTGCGCGCCGTTCAACGGCTGGTACGTGAGCACCGAGGTCGGTGCCCGCAACTTCAGCGACGAGAACCGGTACGACATGCTGCCGACCATCGCCAAGAAGCTGCGCCTCGACATGAGCTCGGACCGCACGCTCTGGAAGGACCGGGCGCTGGTCGAGCTGAACCGGGCCGTCATCCACAGCTACCGGGAGGCGGGGGTGATCATGGTCGACCACCACACGGTGGCCAAGCAGTTCTTCGACTTCGTCGGCCGCGAGGAGAAGGCCGGACGCACCTGCCCGACCGACTGGTCATGGATCAACCCGCCGATGTCCGCGGCGTTGACACCGACCTTCCACCGACTCTACGACGAGCCCGATCTCGACGTCCGGCCGAACTTCGTCACCCGGACACAGGCTTCCGGCTGCCCGATCTGATCCGTCAGGGCGACGGGATCGTCGCCAGCACGCGGGTGCCCTCCCCCGGCGCCGACGTCAGCTCCAGGGTCCCGCCCAGGTTCTCGATCCGGAGGAACTGCGAGGCCAGCCCGATGTGCCCCTCGGCGACGCGCGCGGGCAGGTCGTCCGGGTCGAACCCGACACCGTCGTCGGCCACCTCGAGCGTGATGGCCGTGGCGGTGCGGGTCAGCAGCACGTCGACCCTGTGCGCGTCCGCATGCTTGTCGATGTTGCCGAGCGCCTCCCTGGCCACCCGGTAGAGCAGCGACTGGCATTCGGGCCTACCCACCTCCGCCAGCCGCACCCGCATCTCGTAGCCGCCGCGGCGGCCGTGCCCGTCGGCCAGCTCACGCAGCGCCGCCGTCAGGCCCAGCTGCTCGAGCACCTGTGGGTGCAGCGTGGTGACCGTCGAACGGAGCTGAGTGGCGGTCTCACGCAGCGCGGCCTCCGCGGCCACCAGCGCGGGGTCCCCGTCGCGCTCGATCGCCTCCTCGAGGTCCATCCGGGCGGCGAGGACGTTCTGCAGCGGGCCGTCGTGCAGGTGCTCGGCCAGTCGCCTGCGCTCGCGCTCCTCCGCCCCCATCGACTCGGCGACCAGACGGCGGCGCACGTCCAGCAGCGAGATCACCGTCCCCGAGCGGCGCACCAGGACGAAGGACAGCGCGGTGGTCGCGGCGGTGAGCCACAACAGGAAACCGAAGTACAGGAACACCACTCCCGGCAGGTCGACGAGGTCGTCTCGGACCGCGTAGAAGATCCACACCAGCAGGTAGCCGACGGCCGTGCAGGTGCCGAGGGACGCGGTCAGCGCGGGCCGGTACTGGAACGCCACCGCCACCGGCAGCAGGAAGAACACCGGCAACAGCGAGGAGGTCGCGCCGCCGGACGCCAGGCAGAGGGCGAGCAGCGCCGCGATGTCGACGCCGGTGGATGCCCAGCCCGCCCACGGCCGCACCTGCCTGCGCAGCACCACCGCGAGCCACACCGCGGCCGCGACGGCGTACCCGAGCAGGATCAGCCGAAACAGCGTCGGCATCCAGTGCTCGATGCGGACGACCGGCCCCAGCAGCGCGATCAGCGCGATCAGCGGGAGCCGCAGGAAGGCGGTGACCCGCACGGCCTCCGTCGCGTACCGCTCGACGACGCGGTCCCGATCGCGGCCCGCCACGTCACTCCAGCAATCCCCGGCGCATGGCCTCGGCCACCGCCGCCGCGCGGTCGCTCACCCCCAGCTTCTCGTACAGCCGCTGCACGTGGGTCTTCACCGTGGACGGCGCCAGGAACAGCTCGCCCGCGATGGCCGGGATCGTCAACCCGCGGGCGATGGCCGCCAGTACCTCGCGCTCGCGGGCGCTCAGCGCCGGGCCTGTGGGCTCCGCGTGCCGCCGGACCTCGCCGAGCAGGCCCGCGGCCAGGCCTGCGGGGAGCACGTCGCGGCCCTTCGCGCAGTCGAGGACCGCGGCCACGATCTCGGCCCGCGTCGACTCCTTGGGCAGGAACCCGGCCGCACCCTCCTGCACCGCGTGGTAGACGATCGCGGACTCGTCGTGCGCGGAGAGCAGCAACACCCGGGTACCCAGTTCGTCACGGCGCACGGCGGCCGCGACCTGACTCCCGTCGAGCTGCGGCATCCGGTAGTCGACCAGCGCGACCTGCGGTCGGTGCTCCCTGATCAACGCCAGCGCGGCGGCCCCGTCGTCGGCCTCCCCCACCACCTCGACGGCGCCGCTCCCGACGAGCGCCCGGACGACGCCGTCACGAAAGAGCGGATGATCGTCGGCGACCACGACACGCACCTTCTCGACCATCGGTCACCACGACCCGAGACCGGTCATGGCTCACTGTCTCACGGTGCTCCCACCACTATCGGGCGATTTGAGCATTCACCGGATCTGGAGACGGATTGACTGCAAGCCACTGCTAATTAGTCGGGCGAACGAGAACCTGGACGTCGGGTGGCCGACCTACTGTGCAGAGGTGCGCAGATCGGAGCCTGCTCACACGGCATACGGGAGCGACTGGGCGTTCCGGCCACAACCAGGGGGCATCGAATTGAGAATCAACGAACATGTCGTGCGTTGCGTACCGGATCGATGGCTTGGACACCTTCTCAAGCACTCAGAGCTACTGAAATTCCTGATCGTAGGCGCGATCACCTTTGTCACCACGGTAGCCATCTTCTTCGGACTCAAATGGACGGTCCTGCCGTCCAATCCAGTCACGGCAAATATCATCGCAGTCCTGATGTCGACGATCCTGTCGTACATTCTGAACAGCGAATGGTCTTTTGCCGAACGAGGCGGCCGGCCCAAGCATCACGAAGCGGCCCTATTCTTCGGAGTCGCGGGAGTGGGGCTCGTCCTCAATCAGGTACCACTGTGGTTTTCACGCTACGTACTCGATTACAGAACCCCAGATGTCTCCTTCCTCGCGGAGAACGTCGCCGATTTCATCAGCGGCGCAATCCTGGGGACATTGATTGCCACAGCATTCCGCTGGTGGGCCATGAGGCGTTTCGTGTTCGTCACATCCGATGTCCAATCGGATTCCCCGCTGGATTCGCGAGAATGGGAGAATCGCTGATTCTGCACGTGAATCTCCGTCAAACCGAGGCACTCCGAAGATACGTAACGACTCTCGTAGACCCGCTGTTCAGCGCTCGTGCCGGGGCTTCCAGACGACCAGCGCGTTGTTGCGCGGGATCGGCACCAGGTCCCGCCGATAGCTGGCGTGCACCTGGGCGATCTCGGCCGCCATCTCGGTAACCCGCCGTTGCAGCGCCTCCACCTGGTTGGTCAGCTCGATGATCCGCTTGATGCCCGCCAGGTTGACGCCCTCGTCCTGGGACAACCGCTGCACCTCGCGCAGCAGTGCCACGTCCCTCGGCGAGTAACGACGGCCCCCACCGGTGGTGCGGTGCGGGGTCACCAGGCCGAGCCGGTCGTAGGTCCGCAGCGTCTGGGCGTGCATGCCCGCCAGTTCCGCAGCCACCGAGATCACGAAGACCTGGGCGTCCGGGTCCGCGGGCACGTCAGACCGACTGTGCCCTGGCCCCCGGGGCGCGGTCATCACGCACCCGCCCAGCCCGCACGCGGATCGAATCCGCTGGCCTTCTCGGCCGACAGATAGGTCTGCAGTGCCTCGGTGGCGGTCTCGTCCAGATCCTGCGGCACCGCGACCTTGACGGTCACGAGCAGATCGCCTGCACCTCCGCTGCGCTTGGGCACCCCACGACCGCGCACCCGAAGGATCCGACCGTCCACGGTGCCCGCCGGGATCTTGACACCGACCCGGCCCTCGAGGGTGGGGACGGAGACGGTCGTGCCGAGCACCAGTTCGCCGTAGCTGACCGGCACGGTGACCGTCAGGTCGTCGCCGTTGCGGCCGAACACCTTGTCCGGCTTGACGTGCACGGTGACGTACAGGTCGCCCGAGGGCGCGCCGCGCAGGCCCGCCTCGCCCTGCCCTGCCAGCCTGATCCGCTGCCCGTCGCTCACGCCCTTCGGGATCCGGACGGTGAGGTTGCGGGTGCGGTTCTGCACACCGGTGCCGTGGCAGTCGGTGCACGGGTCGTCGATGATCGAGCCGGTGCCGCGGCAGTCGTCGCACGGCTCACTGAACCCGAACGCGCCCTGGTTCCGACTGACGATTCCGCTTCCGTTGCAACGCGGGCACACCCGCGGGCTGGTGCCCGGCTTCGCACCGCTGCCGTGACAGGTGATGCAGGAGGCCGGGCTGGTCAGCCGCAGCGGGACCGTCACGCCCGTGGCGGCCTCGCGGAACGGCAGGGTGGTCTCGGCCTCGACGTCGCTGCCCCGCTGCGGGCGGGTGCTCGCGCCGGTCCGCGTGCCCGCGCCGCCACGTCCGCCGCCGAACAGGCCGCCGAAGATGTCGCCGATACCGCCGTCACCGCCGGAGGTGTAGCTGGTGCCGCCGCCGAACAGGTCGCCGATGTTGAACTCGCCGCCGCCGAAACCGCCGCCCGCCGTGCTGTACTCGGCGCCGGGGCGGAAGCCGCCGCGACCGAAGCCGCCGCTGGCGAACAGCCGGCGGGCCTCGTCGTACTCCTTGCGCTTGGCCGCATCCGAGAGCACGGCGTTCGCCTCGCTCACGGCCTTGAACCGCTCCTCGGCCGCCGTGTCACCGGGGTTGGCATCGGGATGCAGATCCCGTGCCAGCTTCCGGTAGGCCTTCTTGATCTCGTCTGCCGAAGCATCAGAGGAGACGCCCAGCTCCTTGTAGAAGTCCTTCTCGATCCACTCCCGCTCACTCACCGGGCGTCTCCTCCTCTCGTTGCTTCCTGTGTAACTACTCCGAGGCCCCGTCCGGCGCAGGCGCGCCGTCCGTGACCGTCACCATCGCCGTCCGCAGGATCCGGTCGCCGAGGCGGTAGCCCTTGCGCAGGACCGTCCCGAGCACCGGATGGTCGCCGTCGCCCTCGACCTGCACGGCCTCGTGCAGCTCCGGGGAGAAGGCGTCACCCTGGTCACCGAACGCCGCCAGACCGAGACCCTCGAGCACCCCGGCGAGCTTGTCGGACAGCGCCTTCAGCGGGCCCGACTCCAGGTCACCGTGCGCGCGAGCCCGGTCGAGGTCGTCCACGACATCGAGGAACTTGCCGACCACCGAGGCCCGCTCGGCCGCGACCGCCTGGTCGATACGGACGAGCGAGTTGCGGCGGATGTTCGCGATCTCCGCCTTCGCGTAGCCCAGCTCGGTGCTGGCCTTCTCGAGCTCCGAGGTCAGCGTGAGCAGCTCGTCCACGGTTTCCTCGGTGTCGGCCGCGGCCCCGACCGCCGCATCAGCGGCGGCCGGGGTCTCGATGTCGACTACTGGTTCGCGGTCGGCGTCCTGTTCGGTCACTTCTTGTCCTGATCGGAAGGCTCGTCCACGACCTCGGCGTCGACGACGTCGTCACCCTGGCTCGGGCCTGCACCGTCGGTGCCTGCCGCGGACTCGTCGGCCTGCGCCTTGTAGATCGCCTCGCCAAGGGCCTGGGACTCGGTGGCGAGCTTCTCCACCGCGGACTTCACCGCGGAGATGTCGCTGCCGGCAAGGGCGGTGTTGGCCTCCGCGATGGCGGCCTCGACCTTCTCCTTGACGTCCGCGGGCACCTTGTCCTCGTTGTCCTTGATGAACTTCTCGGTCTGGTGCACCAGCGACTCGGCCTGGTTGCGGACCTCGGCCTCCTCGCGACGGGCCTTGTCCTCCTCGGCGTGCGCCTCGGCGTCCTTGACCATCCGCTCGATCTCCTCCTTGGACAGGCCGGAGCCGTCCTGGATCTTGATCGTGTTCTCCTTGCCGGTGCCCTTGTCCTTCGCGGTCACGTGCACGATGCCGTTGGCATCGATGTCGAAGGTGACCTCGATCTGCGGCACGCCGCGCGGGGCCGGCGGGATACCCGCGAGCTCGAAGGATCCCAGGAGCTTGTTGTGCGAAGCGATCTCGCGCTCGCCCTGGAACACCTGGATCTGCACCGACGGCTGGTTGTCGTCCGCCGTGGTGAAGGTCTCCGAGCGCTTGGTCGGGATGGTGGTGTTGCGCTCGATGAGCTTGGTCATCACGCCACCCTTGGTCTCGATGCCGAGGGAGAGCGGGGTGACGTCGAGGAGCAGCACGTCCTTGACCTCGCCCTTGAGGACGCCGGCCTGCAGGGCGGCGCCGATGGCGACGACCTCGTCCGGGTTCACGCCCTTGTTGGGCTCACGGCCACCGGTCAGCTCGCGGACCAGGTCCGAGACGGCGGGCATCCGGGTGGAGCCACCGACGAGCACGACGTTGTCGATGTCCTTGACCGAGATACCGCTGTCCTTGATCACGGCCTGGAACGGCGCACGGGTGCGGTCGAGCAGGTCGGAGGTGATCTTCTGGAACTCGGCGCGGGTCAGCTGCTCATCGAGGAACAGCGGGTTCTTGTCCGCATCCACGGTGATGTACGGCAGGTTGATCGAGGTGCTCTGCGAGGAGGACAGCTCGATCTTCGCCTTCTCGGCGGCCTCGCGCAGACGCTGCAGGGCCATCTTGTCCTTGGTCAGGTCGATGCCCGAGGTGGCCTTGAACTTGTCGACGAGCCAGGCGACGATGCGCTCGTCCCAGTCGTCGCCACCGAGGTGGTTGTCGCCGGAGGTCGCGCGGACCTCGACGACGCCGTCGCCGATCTCGAGCAGGGACACGTCGAAGGTGCCGCCGCCGAGGTCGAAGACCAGGATGGTCTGTTCCTTCTCGCCCTTGTCCAGGCCGTACGCCAGCGCGGCCGCGGTGGGCTCGTTGACGATGCGGAGCACGTTGAGGCCGGCGATCTGGCCGGCTTCCTTGGTCGCCTGGCGCTGCGCGTCCTCGAAGTACGCGGGCACGGTGATGACGGCGTCGGTGATCTCCTCACCGAGGTACGCCTCGGCGTCGCGCTTCAGCTTCATGAGCGTGCGCGCGCTGATCTCCTGCGACGTGTACTTCTTGCCGTCGATCTCGACGTTCCAGTCGGTGCCGACGTGGCGCTTGACCGAGCGGATGGTGCGGTCGACGTTCGTGACCGCCTGGTTCTTTGCGGGCTGGCCGACCAGCACCTCACCGTTCTTGGCGAAGGCGACGATCGACGGGGTGGTGCGCGAGCCCTCGGAGTTGGCGACCACTACGGGCTCGCCGCCTTCGAGCACAGACACGACCGAGTTGGTGGTCCCGAGGTCGATTCCGACCGCACGAGCCATAGTGTTCCTCCTACTTGTCGCAGCACCCCCGGCGACATGAGGCGCCGGGGCTGGTTGTGCTGGCATTTCTTGGCCATCTCACCCTAAGTGAGTGCTACACGCTCAAGTTTGCAACCCATCAGCGTGGGAGTCAAGCTCGAACTTGAGTCTGGTTCACTCAAGGTTGTCGAAGTGGTCAACGGGGACGGTTCGCGTTTTGTTCCCGGCTCCCGGGTGTGTCGCCCGCCACGGTCGGTCAGGAACGCGGGACGAGGGCTTCCACCCCTTCTGGTGATGGTGCGCGGCCGACGACCGCCATAGCGTTGAAGTGTCCGGCGAGCCTCGGCCGCACCACCACACACGAAATGGTCTGTCGTCATGTCCACCAACCGAATCACCGCGGCCGTCCGCGCCGTCGCCGTCACCGCCCTGATCGGCCTGCCCGCACTCGGGTTCGCGGGCACCGCCGTCGCGCATCCCGGTGGCGAGCACCCGCCCGCCGTTGATCCCATCGTCGGGTCCGAGGGCGGACCGTGTTCGGAGAATCGGGTCGGCGTCGACGGGGACACCGGCAACCAGCTCGCCTGCGTCCACAGCCCCGACGGGGGCGTCTGGACCGGAACCAACGGAGCCATCAACGGCGTCCACGACTTCGGGTCGCCCTGCGACTCCTCGGTCGAGGACAGGTCACAGACGCGAGACGGCAGGGTGATCATGTGCACCCCGGGCGAAAACGTGTGGGAGTACGGCGCCTAGCGAGGCTCGGCCTACGATCCCAGGCATGGACAACGCAGGCGAGCAGGAGTTCGGAGTCCCGTCCCAGGCCGCACCCCCGCAGCCGCCGCACCGCCCGCAGCCGCCGCGCCCGGAGTTCGCCGCCACCCCGCTGCGCCCTGCGCCCACCGATGCCCCGCCCCGCGCGCTCACCGTCGCCCGGTCCGCCTGGATCGGCTCGTTCGCCGTCCTGATCGGCATCGGCGCCGCGACCGCGCTCAAGCTCACCGCGGTCCGCGACGCGCTCGAGTCCGCGCTGTCCACCGAACGGCCTGGCACCGCCAACCGCGACATCGCCGACACCGTCTCGGTCACCCTGCTGGGCTGTGCGTCGGCCGCCGCGCTGCTGCTGGTCGCCGGAATGATCTGCCTGCACCTGCTCGGTGGGCGCCGCAGCGCCGCCCGCCTCGCCCTCGCCGCGGTCGGCGCCGTCTCCGTCGCCGCGGCCATCGTGTTCCGGTCACTGATGGTCGACGCAGGCGAGGCCTCCGGCGGCGTGCTGGAGTGGGCCCCGCTGGTCTACGCCGGGCTCGTGATCGTCGGCGTCGCTGCGCTTTTCGCGCCCGGAGTAACCCGCTGGCTGCGGCACTGACCGCCGCGACCCGCGGCCGGACGCCTAGAGAGTGTCTACTAATCGACGAGGCGCTTGAGCCAAGTGCACACCGCCGATAGGAGCACGCCCGCTCGGTAGGTGAGGGCGAGCTTGTCATAGCGAGTAGCCAACCCACGCCACTGCTTGACAGCAGCGAAGAAGCGCTCGACGACATTGCGGCCCTTGCACTTTTCCGCATCGAACCAGACCAGACGACCACCACGACTACCTTTCCGGAGGCGGTGTCGTTTCACCGCCCTCGATACCACGCGATCGCAGCAGGGCCCGGTTGAATTTCGAGGAGTAAGCCTTGTCGCCGAGCACCGCATCGGGTCGGGTTCGAGGCCGGCCGCGACCGATCCGCGGGACCGACAGGCAGTCCATCAGATACGCGAACACCGGCGAGTCGCGTGCCTGACCTGACCCGACGAGCATCACTAGCGGTCGCCCGTTCCCATCGGAAAGCTGGTGGATCTTCGTTCTACCCACCGCTGGAGCGACATTCGCGGGAGACGGCCTTACAGTGATCTTCCTGTCCAGACCGTGGACGACGACCTGCTATCAGCTTGAGGAATCCCTTGATAAGAGTTTCGATGCCCGCGTATCGAGCAACCACCCACCCGCAGTACAGCTCACGCCCGTGGCGTCGAGCAGCTGTGCTTGCGTTGGGAGTGGTCGCCGCTCCGCTCGTTGTCGGTGCCCCAGTCGCGAACGCAGACACTGTCATCAGTGGCTGCACGATCGTGACCAACCCGACGCCGACCAATCACACGGACTGCCCGGGCGTGAACTTCGAGGAGTCAGAGCTGCCGGGCCTCAACCTTGCCTACGCCAACCTGGGCGGAGCACGCCTCAAATTCACGAACCTCGTCGGCGCGAACCTGACTGGCGCCAACCTCGCCAGCGCGGAGATGACCGGAGCGAAACTGAACAGGGCCGACCTCACCGGCGCTAACCTCACCGGATCGGTTTTGATGATGGCACAGGCAGTCGACGCCAACCTCACCAACGCGAATCTGAGCGAGGCGAGGATGTCGAACGCGAATCTGTCCCGCGCCAAGCTCTCTGGCGCCAACTTCTGGCATGCCGACATCAACGGCGTGCATCTGGACCAGACCATTCTTGTCCCCTCCGACCAGCGAGCGGTCGCTGACCCCGCCACGGGTACCGCCGTCGTCTCCTGGCCGACCCCACCCGTCCTGAACGGAACGTGGCTCGAATCTTGCGATCGAGAATCTGGGAGCAGCTTCCCTGTCGGAGTTACCACCGTGCGCTGCACCTTCAAAATCTTCACCGGCAAGATCTGGAGTTCCGCTGTAGGCAAGTTCACCGTCACCGTCCAGTCTCCAATCCTCCCAACGATTTCAGGTTCCCCCTGGAATGCCTCCGTGGGCCAGACGTTCCAGTTCCAGTTCGACGTCGCCGGCAATCCCCAACCCGAGATCACCACGACCAGCGTGCTTCCGCCTGGCATCACCCTGTCCCAGTCGGGGGTCCTGTCCGGGATTCCGACACAGGTCGGCACGTTCCCACTGACGCTCGCTGCGCGTAGCGAGGCAGGGGAATCGACCTTCACGACGCAGCTAGTCGTCACGGACGACAAGGTTCCAGGGCCCGCAGGGTCCTCGGTATTCGGTAGCTGAGTCCCCCCACCTGGCCCCCGGCCCGACCCAACTGAACACGGGGCCGGGCCGGGGCCGTATGGGAGGCGTCAGCTACTACTCAGCATCGAACCGCGCCTGCGACGACAATTCTATAGATCGGGTTCGAGGCCGGCCGCGACCGATCCGCGGGACCGACAGGCAGTCCATCAGATACGCGAACACCGGCGAGTCGCGTGCCCGACCTGACCCAACGAGCATCACTAGCGGTCGCCCGTTCCCATCGGAAAGCTGGTGGATCTTCGTTCCCAGGCCGCCGCGTGAATGGCCGAGTCCATAGTCACCTGGCTCGGCGAGCAGGTTCTTGTAACTCGATAGATCCCCCGGTGTCCCGACCCAGGTTCGCGGCGTGCTGATGAGCGCGGCCGATCGTCGAGTCCACTGACACCGTCCAGTCGATGTCACCGGCCGCGTCGGCCTGCGCCAACAGTGCCGTCAGGATTTCGTCCCGGGTGCCATCACAGGCGTAACGGCGTTGACGCTTCCAGACCGTCTGCCACGGCCCGAATTCCGCAGGTAGATCACGCCACGGCACACCTGCTCATACCGGTACACGATGCCCTCGACGACCTTACGGTTGTTTCCAGAAAGGACGCCCCTTGCGACCGTCGGACGAGGGCAGCATCGGCTCGATCAACGCCCACTGGGCGTCGGACAGGCACTCGGCACGTGACACCACGTCCAGTGTCATTGATCGAAGCGTCCCTATTTAGGAGACACGCCCTAGCCCGAGAGTTCCGCCAGCACACCCTCCGCGCTGCGCGCGCCGATCCCGCAGGCGCGCGCGGTGAACTGGTCCAGCAGCGGATGTTCGGCCCAGGTCCGCCACTTGCGCACCGCTGCAAGGGCAGCGGCCCGCTCCGCATTGACGCCGTCGTCGGGGTGGAGCCCGAGCCGCTCGCTGCGCCCGATGCCGAAACCGCCGACCAGCCGCTGCAGCTGCGCGACGTCGTCGTCGGACAGGTTCGGTCGCGTCGAGCGCAACCTCCCGAGCAACCGCAGCTCCTGAAAGCCGTGCACGTCGGCGAGCAGGCGTTGGGCCGAGGCGCGGATCGGCGAGGACTCGGCGCGGGGGTGGGCCGAGAGCACGCGGGTAAGCGCGAGCAGGGCCGAGTGTGTCTTGAGCTGATCCGCCCGCTGGCCGAACTGCACGTCGATCACCTGCCGCAGCTCGTGGAGGCCGCTGCGCTCGACGAGCTGCGTTGCGAGACTGGGCGAATCGGGCGTGCCGAGCTTGATCAGCGTGACCGCCAACCGGATCCCGAACAACCCGAAACGGTGCGCCAACTGGGCGCGGGTGTGCGCGTCCACGGGCAGCGGGCTGTCCGGGCGGGCGAACCGGTCCGCGGACAGCATCGCCAGCTGCAAGTCCTCCGGTGGCACCTCGGCCAGCGCACGGAAGGCCTCGTACTCGCGCTGCCGTAGCGTGCGCGCGCCCAACGCCAGCAGCCCCGCGACCGGGACCACCGCCTGACACAGCCCCGTCAGCTCCAGCTCGGTGGCGAAGCGGGACGCGACCTCCTTGGCCGACATCATCGCGTCGAGGCGACCTGCCCCCACCTCGTCCGCGCGCGAGACCACCCCGACCACCCCGAGGGGTCCGGACTCGCCGCCGACGTGCGAGCCGATCTGACCGAGGAATGCGACATCGGTGGCGGCGAGGGTGCGCAGCAGGTAGACGACGGCGTCCGCACCGGAGGCCGAGTCCTCCGGTGTCAGCATCTCCAGCGTGCGGGCCGAGACGTCGCGCGAGAGCGAGGACGTGCCTGGGGTGTCGATGATGGTGGTGTTGGTGAGCGCCCGCGCCGGCCACTCCACGTCCAGCCGGTCCACCTCCGCGGCCGTCATCGCGCCGAGGTCGAAGGTGAGGCTGCTGCCCTCGCGCCGCTGGACGGGCACGTTGAAGGACTGGTTGCCGTGGTGCCACGCGGTGACCGTCGGCGTCGGACCCTGCCGGTACCAGGTGACGACGCGGGTGCACTCGGTGGCGTCGGTCGGTGCGATGTCCTGTCCCACAAGCGCATTGAGCAGCGTCGACTTGCCGGCCTTCAACGACCCGGCGAGTGCGACCCGGAGCGGTTGATCGATCCGCTCGGCGCACTCGTCGAGTTGCCTGCGCACCGCGGGATCGGCCGCATACACCTCACGTGCCGCACCGATCAGTGCCCGCGCCTGTGCCAGCGCGCCCGCGCTCACCGTTCGATCTCCACCGGGAGCATCTGTGCCGCAAGCTCCTTGAGCTCGCTCAGCGCGCGCATGTCCCGCTCGATCTGGGCGGCCCGCTGGGTACGTTCGGTGGTGGCCAGGTTCGCGGCCTCCTGCGCGGCGCGCAGCGAGTCGTTGAGTGAGCGCAGGGTCTGCTCGGCGATGGCGGTGAAGTGGTCGCGCAGCAGTCGCTGGATCAGCCGCAGCCGATCCTTCGACTCCTTGTTCACCTGGAAGCTGACGTCGTCGACGAACCGCCGGATCGCGACCTTCGCCTCGCTGCGGCGCTTGAGGATCCGCTGCTCGCGGTCCTCCCGATAGGCCTTGGTGCCCAGCACCAGCCCGGCCCCCACCGAGATCGGGTTCACCAGTGCCATCCCCATCAGCGTGGTGATCAACCCGAACATCAGCACGCCGCCGTACGAGCCGCGCATCCCGACGAGCATCTTCTGGGTGATGCCGATGCTCCCCGATTCGAGGTCGGCGAGGGAGCTGACGGGCTCGAGGACCCCACCCAGGTCGGCGACGTCGAGATGCGGCAGGTCCACCGACCCGGACTCCGCGAAGTGCCCGGCCACCACCTCGGCCAGCCAGATCGCGCGGTCGTGCGCCCAGACGAAGTTGTCGCCGATCGAGGTCGCGACCTGTTGCTCGAGCCACTCGCCGAGCTCCGCCCAGTCCTTGCCCGGATCGCCCTCGTCCACGGATTCCTCGGCCTGACGGGTGACGCGGCGCAACCGGTCCCGCAGGTCGTGGTCGATGTCGGCGGCCAGATCGGTGACGCCGTCGGACAACGTCTGCTGCCACAGCGAGGTGCGCTTGTGCAGCTCCTCGGCCGCGACCTTGGCCTTCTGCAGCTCCGCGACGGCCGCCGCGCCCTTGGCCGGATCGCGCAGCGCGGCGAGCTCGCTGCCGAGCGCAAGGGTCAGGTGTTCGGTGACCGAGTGCACGTCCAGCGCCACCGCCCGGCGGGTGGTGAGATCTCCCCTGGCCACCACCTGCTCGCGCAGGAACGCGTAGAGGTCGGCGAACCCCGACTCGACGTTCAGCTCCTCGTCCTGCAGGCGCACCGCGTGCGAGCGCAGCGCCGAGGACACCGGGATCAACGGCACGGTGAGCCCGGCGCGACCGAGGTGCCCGCGGTCCGCCTCGACGATCTCCCGCCAGTGCGGGTACAGATCGGTCTTGCTGATCAGGCAGGCCACCGCCGGGCACAGGCCGAGCACCTGCCGGAGGAAGGCGACCTCCGGCTCGGTGAACTCCTGGCTGGCGTCCGAGAGCACCAGGACCGCGTCGGCAGCGGGAAGGAGGCCGAGAGTGCTTGCCGCATGTGGATTTCCGTGCCCACCGACGCCGGGGGTGTCCACCAGCACCAGCCCGTCGGCGAGCAGCGGGCTCGGCACGTTCACCTCGACCCGCAGCACCTCACGCCCGCCCGCAAGCGGGGTCGACGGCGTGACGGCACTCAGTTCCTCGAGCGGCAGCGCCACCCGGACGGCGTCGGCCCCCGGCTCGGCGAGGACCAGCTCGGCGCTCGCCGTCTGCGCGTTCTGCACGACCGTCGGCACCGCGGTGGTCTCGTCGTCGCCGACCGTGCACACGGTCAGGCCGAGCAGCGAGTTCACCAACTGGCTCTTGCCCTGCTTGAGCGGGCCGACCACGACGATCCGCATCCGCGGGTCCAGCACCCTGGCCTTGGCCAGCTCCAGGCGGTCCACCAGATCGGCTCGCCCGGCGGTCCCGGCGATGCCCCCGGTCCGCTCGAGCAGTGCCACCATGTCCGCGGCCGTTGCCTGCCCCGCGGCGGTGCGTTCGACTGCCGAAGCAGCTGCGTTGTCCATGAACCCGACCCACAATCCCCTCTGCGCCGCGGGCGCCCGAACGGGCACACGCGGCGAGCGATTTTCACGGTATCCAGCACGGAGCCGGCCCCACACGCAATAACGCGTACGGGGCCGGCTCCGTTACAGATCGATCAGGGCAGCAGCGGGTCCGCGTGCGCGGCCGCCTCGCCGCCGATCTCGGCTGCGCCGGTCGCGTCCGCGTCTCCGAAGAGGCCGCCGCCGATGCCGCCGAGCCCGTCGCCGAACAAGCCGCCGTCCGCCTCGCTGGTCGTGGTGACCTCGCTGCCGAAGGCGTTTGAGGCGTCCAGCGACGACCACGCGTTCCCGGTGGCACCGGCGACGCCGCCGAGACCGGAGCTGATCCCGCCGACGAGGTCGGAGGTGCCGCCGAGCTCGCCACCCGCCGACGCCGCGCCGCCCACGCCCGCCCCGATGCCTGCGTCGACCGCGCCGGTGACCGCACCGCCGAGGTCCGCGACGGCGTCCAGGCCGGTCGTCAGGTCCGTGGCCGCGCCCGCGGCACCCGAGAGGGCGCCACCGAGCTCCGCACCGGTGTTCGCGACCCCGGACAGCGCGCCGCCCAGGTCCGCGCCCGCGTTCGCCGCACCCGACAGGGCGCCACCCAGGTCCGCGCCCGCGTTGGCCGCGCCGTCCAGCGCGCCGGTCAGGCCGCCACCCAGCTCCGCAACAGCATTCGCCGCGCCGTCCAGCGCGCCGGTCAGGCCGCCACCCAGCTCCGCACCAGCATTCGCCGCGCCGTCCAGCGCGCCGGTCAGGCCGCCACCCAGCTCGGCACCCGCATTCGCCGCACCCGACAGCGCGCCGCCCAGGTCCGCACCCGCGTTCGCGGCGCCGTCCAGCGCGCCGGTCAAGCTGCCGCCGAGGCCTGCGCCCGCATCGAACAGGCCGCCGAGACCGCCGGTGAGGCCGCTGGTCAGGCCGGCACCGAGGCCAGCGACCGCGTCCAATCCGCCGCCGAGTCCGGCCGCCGCATCGAGGCCGGCGTCCAGGTCGGCACCGACATCGACACCGAGGCCGAGGCCGCCGCCGGCACCGAGAAGCCCGTCGACCGCGCCGCCCAGGTCGAGACCGCCGCCGAGGGCACCCCCGAGAGCACCGCCGAGGTCGAGGTCTCCGCCGAGCGCGCCACCCGCCCCGAGCGCACCCTCGAGGGCCGTGCCCAGCCCGCCTGCGAGGTTGCCGTCGAGATCGAGAGCGCTACCGAGCACCGTGCCGAGCGCGCCGCCGAGATCGATCTCGCCGGTGCCGCCCGCCGCGCCGCCCAGCGCCGCCTCCAGTTCCCCACCGAGGTCACCGCCCGCACCGAGTGCGGCGCCGAGCACCCCGCCGAGCGAAGCCCCCAGGTCCGTGCCGATCTCCCCGCCCGCGCCGAGCACGCCCTCGAGCGCGGTGCTCAGCGATCCGCCGAGGCCACCTTCCGCGCCGAGGTCGAGGCCGCCCGCGGCGCCGAGCGCCGCGTCCAGTGCCGTACCGAGCCCGGCCGTGAGGCCGCCGTCCACCCCGAGGGCGCCACCGAGCGCACCGGCCAGCGTGGCACCGAGGTCCCCACCGATCTCCCCGCCCGCGCCGAGCACGCCGCCCAGATCCAGGCCCGCGCCCCCGTCGACCAGGGCGCCGAGCGTGCCACCCAGCGCACCACCGAGATCGGCGGCGACGTCGCCGCCCGCACCGAGCGCACCGCCCAGTGCCGCGCTCAGCGTTGCGCCGAGGTCGCCGCCCAGGTCCAGTCCGCCACCGAGGCCACCGCCCAGACCCAGGGCGGCATCGAGCGCACCCGTCAGGCCGGAGGTCAGGCCGCCACCGAGACCGAGAACACCGTCGAGGTCCACGCCACCGCCTGCGCCGAGCGCCGCGTCGAGGGCACCGGTCAGGCCGGAGGTCAGCTCGCCGCCAAGGCCGAGCGCGCCGCCGAGAGTGCCGCCCAGTGCGGCGCCGAGATCGAGGCCGCCCTCGAGCGCGGTGGACAACGCGCCACCGAGTCCGCCCTCCGCACCGAACGCGGCACCGAGCACCCCGCCGAGCGAAGCCCCCAGATCCGTACCGATCTCCCCGCCCGCGCCGAGCACGCCCTCGAGCACGGTGCTCAGCGATCCGCCGAGACCACCCGCCGCCGCACCCAGGTCGAGTCCGCCCGCGGCGCCCAGCGCCGCATCCAGCGCCGCACCGAGCCCGGCTGTGAGGCCGCCGTCCACCCCGAGCGCACCGCCCAGCGCACCGGCCAGCGTTGCGCCGAGGTCCCCGCCCAGGTCCAGGCCCGCACCCGCGTCGACCAGGGCGCCGAGCGTGCCACCCAGCGCGCCACCGAGATCGGCGGCGACATCGCCGCCCGCACCGAGCGCACCGCCCAGCGCCGCGCTCAGCGCCGCACCGAGGTCGCCGCCCAGGTCCAGTCCGCCACCGAGGCCACCGCCCAAGCCGAGCACCGCATCGAGCGCACCCGTCAGACCCGTGGTCAGGCCGCCACCGAGGCCGAGCACGCCGCCGAGGTCAAGGCCGCCGCCCGCACCGAGCGCCGCGTCGAGCGCACCGGTCAGGCCGGATGTCAGCTCGCCGCCAAGGCCGAGCGCGCCGCCGAGGCTGCCGCCCAGTGCGGCGCCCAGGTCGAGGCCGCCCTCGAGTGCGGTGGACAACGCGCCACCGAGTGCGCCCTCCGCACCGAACGCGGCACCGAGCACCCCGCCGAGCGCGATACCCAGGTCGGCGCCGATGTCGCCGCCGACCTCGAGTGCGCTGCCCAACACCGCGCCGAGGTCGAGCACCCCGCCCAGGTCCAGGTCGGTGACCCCGCTCAGCGCGGCGTTCAGCGCGCCGCCGAGCTCGGCCACCAGGCCGCCGCCGACTCCGAGCGCACCACCCAGCGCACCGCTGAGCGCACCGCCGAGGCCCAGGTCCGCGTTCACGTCCACGGCGCCTGCCAGACCGAGCGAGGCCTCCAGGGCCGCGCCGATGGCCGCACCGAGATCGGCACCGATCTGACCGCCGATCTGCAGGGCAGCCCCCAGCGCCGCGCTCAGGGCCGCGCCCAGATCGATGTCACCGCCGAGACCGAGGCCGCCACCGAGCCCAAGACCCGCGCCTGCGCCTGCCGCGAGGCCGCCGCCCAGACCGAGGCCACCCCCCAGCCCGAGGCCGCCACCGAGACCTCCGCCGAGTGCACCGCCGACGGCCGTGTCGAGACCCGCGTTCACGATGCTCGTCAACTCACCCGCGCCGCCGGCGAACAGACCCGACTCGGCGACCAGCGGGGCTACTGCGGAGATGTCCGCGGCGCACACGCCGCCCAGCCCTGCAGCGGCCAACGCCGCATCCGGGTTCTGGCAGTACAGCGCCCTCGCCTCGTCATCACGCAGGAGGCTGAGGATGAAGTCGAGAAGAGCGTTGGTGGTCATGTCGATCTCCTGAGGTCTGGTCGAACGGATCGCGATAGACGACGCGAAACGATTGCCCTCAACGCTAGGTACGCGGACACCCCACCCCAACGGGGTGAACTCCCCTGCCTCGCGGAGCGCGTGGGGGGTGGGGCCGATAGGGGATCACTGCTCGATAGGGGATACCTCCCCCATCTGCGCATTTGTCGCCGAATCGGTAACGCTTCACGCGCGTGACCCGACACAGTGGGCAACAGCGGGGGCCACATTCGGTCCCCACCCCCGGCGCAAAACCCGGGAAATCGTCACCCGCCCCTGGCTCCGGCCACGGGGAGAATTGTCAGCCACCCCGGCGGCGGAAGCCGCGGGGCGAGCACGGGAGAACACTTCGATGACTGTTGGACTCGGACTCACCGTCGGCGCCGTGAACTCGGTCGCGGTCACCGCCCTCGAGCACGACGCGGACACGCAGGGACCGTCGATCACGGCGAGTTCGACCCTGGAGCTCGGCGGGGACGCCCCGGCGGTACTCGGCGTGCCCAGCAGGCACGAAGGAGACGTTCCACGTGGAACGGTCATCTCCGGTTTCGCCACCCGCGTCGGCGACCCCGTCGCGCTCGTCGCGGACGACGGCTCGACCCACACCGGTGAGGACCTCGTCGTCACCGCGATGCAGTGCCTGATCGAGGCGTCCTCGGCCGAGCTCGTCGAGTTCCCAGCCGTTGCGGCGGCGTATCCGGCGGTCTGGCCGAGCCACACGGTCGACGCGCTGCGCTCCGCCCTCGACCGCGCCGGCCTGGCCGGGGTCACGCTCGTCCCCGAGCCCGAGGCCGCGGTCGCATGGTTGCAGCGCAACGGGTCCCGCGACGGCGCGAGCGCCTCCGACGACCTCGTGCTCGTCTACGACCTGGGCGGCACCAGCCTCGACGTGACACTGGTCCACGCCGGCGACACCCCCCGGATCATCGGAAAGCCGATGCGGTCCGAGGACTTCGGCGGATCCGAATTCGACCACCTGACGCTGCGGTACGTGCTCGACGGCGTCGTGGGCGAGGCGGGCGCCCTCGACCCCTTCGATCCCGACACGATGAACGCCCTCGCCCAGCTGCGGGCGCGTTGCTGCGCAGCGAAGGAAGCGCTGTCCTCGGACACCGAGACCGTGATCGGGATCGATCTGCCCGGCGTACACAGCGACGTCCGACTGGTGCGTGCGGAGCTGGAGGACCTGATCCGGGAGCCGCTGGCGGACTCCGTCGAACTGGTCAGGGAGACGCTGCGCAACGCGGGCGTCGACCTGTCCGACGTGGGTCAGGTCCTGCTCATCGGCGGCAGCTCGGCGATGCCGCTGGTCGCCGAGTTGCTCTCGGCCGAACTGCGTCTGCCCGTCATCGCGGACGCCCATCCCGAGCGAACCGCGGCACAGGGAGCCGCGCTCATCGCCGCCACGGAAGGCGCCCACACCGTGCCGCTCGGGGTGGCCCCGGCCGCCGCGACCACCGTCGTGGAGGTCGCGCCTGTGCTGCCCGCATCGGCGGGTCCGCGCCCCGGCGTCCGGCCTGCGTCCAGGGGCGCATCGCTCTCGACCCCCAAGAAGGCCGCGATCGTCGCCGCCGCGGCCGCCGCGATCGCACTCCTTGCCGCGGGCGGACTCTCGCTCGGCACCAGCGCACTGACACCGTCGAACGCGGACACCAGCCGGGGGGCAACGACCAGCAGCCACAGCGTCACCACCACGGTCGCACCGGACGGCACCGTCCTGCCGGTCGTCGACGGCGTGGTGAGCCCGACCACCGGGGAGTCCCCCGTCCGCCTCGACCCCACCGGCGCGCCGATCCGATCTGACGCCGGTTCGGCCGCGCGACAGGTCTCCGCCAATTCGGGCGGTGCCGCGGCACCCGCCCCCGCACCCGGCTCCCCCGCCGCCGCGCCCGCACCCGCCCCTGCGGCGCCTGCCCCGGGACCCGTTGGCGGCGGGTACACGCCCCCACCCGCGCCGCCTGCAGGCGGCGGGTACACGCCCCCACCCGCACCCCCGCAGGGCGACGGCGGGATCGCGAACGATTTCGTCGACGGCGTCGGCGGGGCCGCGGCCGGTGTCGGCAACGGCGTCGGCGGCGTGGTGGAAGGTGTCGGCAACGGCGTCGGCGGCGTGCTCGGCGGCCTTGGCGGCGTCGTCGGCGGCGTCGGCCAGGGCGTCGGTGGGTTGCTCGGCGGCGGGCAGTAGGACCCGTGACCGTGCTGACCTCCGAACCTCCCGTCGCCGCCGCGGCCACGCTTGCCGGCATGCCCGGCGCGCAGGCGTTCCTCGCCACGGCGCGAACGGGCAACCCGCACATGCTGATCCGCGGCTCTGCGGGCAGCGGCAAATCGACTCTGCTCGCCGCGATCCGTGACGAGCTGCGGGCCAACGGGACCGCCGTCGCCGCGACGGCGGTCGCGGACATCGAACCCGGCGGCGCACTGGTCGTCGACGACGCCCATCGGCTGCCCGATGCCGCGGTCGACGCGCTGACCCTGGCCGCGCACCGCCAGGACATCACCGTGATCGTCGCGACCGAACCGCGGCCGCACAGCCGCACCCTGCGCTCGCTCGGCGATGCGCTCGGCTCGCTGTCCCTCGACCCGATGACCGCGCGGGACATCGTCGTTCGCGCGGAATCAACACTGGGCGTGCGACTTCCGATCGGCCTGGCCGCCGCGATCCTGCGGATCACCGGGGGTGGGGTGCACAGCGTCGACGCGGCGCTCGGCGCCCTGTCCCACCTCGACCCCACCGAGCCCCGCACCCAGCCCGCACTGGAACGGGCCCTCGATGCCGCGACGGCCGCACACCTGCGCGCCAGGCTCGGGGAACTCGATTCGGACCTGCTGTGCACCCTGGCGATCGCCGCGATCGGCTCGGGACCCGACCCCGTCGAACTCGTCCGGGTGTTGTCCGTCGACCCGACCGTGGCCCAGGACCTGATCGACCGGGCCCGCGGCACCGGACTGGTCACCCACGCCCTCCTGCCCGTCGCCCGCGCACCGCTGACCGCCGTGCTCGGAGCGCAGCGGGTGGCCCGGCTGCACACCGATTCGCTGCGCGCGAAGCTGGCGGACGGCACCCTCGACCTCCCCGCGGCCCGTACCTACGGCGAAGCGGGCGTGGCAGATCCCGATCTCGCCGAATTCCTCTGCAGCGCCGCCGAACACGCCGAACCGCCGCTGGCCGCGAGCCTGTATGCGGAGGCCGTCCGCGCAGGTGCCGATCGGAACACCCTTGCGCTGCGCTGGGCCGAGGCGGCGGCGCTGAGCGCAGACTTCGACACCGCGGTCGCGCTCACCGACGGCCTGCTCGAACGGGCGACAGACCTGACCGACACCGAACTCGCTGCGGCCGTTCGGATCGCGGCGAGCGTCGCCGCGCAGCAGGGCATGCTCGGCCGCAGCGCCGACCTCTACGAATGGCTCGGCCCGGCCCGCGCGGGTTCCGACGCACCCGTCGCGGCCGTCGTGCTGCTGGCCGCGGGACGGCCGGAGCGGGCCGAGGCGATGACGGACCGCCAGGCGGGCGCGCCCCCGACGTCGACGTCCGCGGGCGCCGCGCTGCTCGCGCAGGGCCTGCGCCAGTCGATCGACGGCCAGGTCGCGATCGCGGTCAACTCGCTGACCCGCGGACTGTCCCTGTCCGTCAACGGTTCCCGCCCCCGACTGCTGCCCGACAGCGGCGCCGCCATCACCGCACTGGCGGGCATCGCATGCGGCGAACTCGCGGGCGCCCAGGCCGTGCTGCAGCGGGCACTGGACACCGAGCCCCGCGAGAGCATCACCCGTCGGCGGCACGAGTTGCTGCTGACCTGGATCGCCATGATCCGCGGCGACCTGGATGCCGCGACGGCCCAGCTCGACGCGATGCCGACGGATGACGAGCCCACCCCGCGCGACGCGCTGTTCATCGCGGCGCTGCGGGTCGGACTGGCCCGACGCGTCGGGGACATCGGCGCCCTCACCCAGTCATGGGAGCGGGCACACGGTGTCATCGCGGAGCACTCGGCCGATCTCTTCAGCCTGCTGCCGCTCGGCGAACTGTGGCTGGGCGCGGCCCGTTTGCGGGACACCGAGCGGCTCGCGCACCTCATCGAGCAGGCAAGGGAGCTGCTGACCCGGCTCGGTGAACCCACGCTGTGGGGCTCGCCCCTGCACTGGTACGGCGTGCAGGCCGCGATCCTGGCCGAGAGCCCAGCGGAGCTGCTGCCGCACGCGAACGCCCTCGGTGTCGCCGCCGAGACCAGCCCGTACGCGGCAGGCCTCGCGGCCGCGGGCCGCGCCTGGCTTCGGGTGCTGCAGGGCGAGATCGACGCGACCGTGGTGGAACAGTCGGCACGCACCCTGGACCGCATCGGGTTGCCCTGGGACGGTGCCCGTCTCGCCAGCGAGGCCGCACTCCGCGCCTCGGACACCAGGACCGCCACCACGCTGTTGCAGGTCGCGCGCTCCCTGCGACCCGCTGCCTCGTCGACGCCGGGCACCGTCGCGGGGACCGAACGCGAACTCAGCGCGGGACTGACCGACCGCGAGGCCGAGGTCGCGAACCTGTTGGTGATGGGCCTGACCTACCGGGACATCGGCGCCCGGCTCTTCATCTCGGCGAAGACCGTGGAGCACCACGTCGCCCGGATCCGCCGTCGCCTCGACGCCACCTCTCGCGCGGACATGCTGTCGATGCTGCGCGCAATGGGTCACGGCACCGAGAACTGAGCACCGAATCCGGGTCACGACCCCGACACAACCGGCGTCGTACCCGCCTGTGACACCTATGATCACGACCTGACGTCTTCGTGTCAGACCGATCAGGGAGGGACCATGTCACCGGACGAGCAAGTCACGCCCGCGTCGAACCGGCCGTTGACGAGCCTTCCCGGCGCCGACGTGATCTTCCTGACGATCGGCGCCGCGGTGACCGCGGCCGAAGTGGTGGGCGCAACGGCCCGCTTCGCTCTCGACACGCTGCGCCGGGTCCCCGGGTTGGCCGGGCGCCTCGACGCCACGACCGATGCGCTGCGGGCGCGCGGCGAGGAGGTCGCTCGGACGGCCGCCCCGACCGTCCGCGACCTGCTGCGCCTCGTGATCCGGGAGGTGGTCGCGGCGGCCCTGCTCGAGGTCGATCTCACCCGTCTCGTGCGCGAGAACGTCGACCTGAACCTGATCGCCGAGTCCCTCGATCTGGACCAGATCGCCGCCACCATCGACGTCGACCGGATCGCCGCGCGACTCGACGTGGACGCCGTGATCGGCAAGCTGGACCTGGACGGCATCGTCGACACCGTCGACCTCGGCAGGCAGATCGCGCGGGTGGACCTCGACGAGGTGGCACGCCGGATCGACATCGACGCGATCATCGCCCGGATGGACCTCGTCGGCCTCGCCAACGACATCATCGAGGGCGTTGACCTGCCGGACATCATCCGGGAATCGACGGGTTCGCTGTCCTCCGAGGCGGTTCGCGGAGTCCGGAGCCAGGGCATGCAGGCCGACGACGCCGTCGCAGGCTTCGTGGGCAAGCTGTTCGGCCGCAGCCCCGGCCCGGACGACGAGCTGCCCATGGGCGGCGGCGATCGCCCGGGGGACCCGGCGCCGTGACCGACCACATCGAGCAGCCTCCGCACCGGCCCGCCGGCATCGTCACCCGCGCGAGCGCCGCGTTGATCGATCTCGGGGTTGTCCTCGCGATCATGGGCGTGACCTATCTGGGCCTGGCCCTGGTGCGACTGCTGTACTCCCCGCAGAACTTCCGGTTCCCCGAACCGGCCGCGCTGGCGTCCGCGACCGTCACCCTCACGGTGTCGATCGTGTACCTGACCGGATTCTGGGCGACGACCGGGCGAACCGTCGGCGCGCTGGCGATGGGGCTGCGGGTCGTCACCGCCAAGGGCAGGCTGCTCCGGTTGCCCCGCGCCGCTCTACGGGCCGTGCTCTGCGTCTTGTTCGCCTTCGGCCTGCTGTGGGCTGCGGTCGACCCCCGGCGCCGGTCGCTCCAGGACATCGTCCTGCGGACCCGGGTCGTCTACGACTGGCGGAAGGAATCGAGCGAGCTGATCGGCTGAGCGGCGAGCCCTGTCGCGTCGTCGGGCTCAGCCGCCGGCCCTGGGTTCGAGCACCATCACCGGGATCTGCCGGTCCGTGGCACGCTTCTCGTAGGCGGCGCGGCTGGGGTAGACCTCCAGGTCCATCCGCCACAGTCGCTCCCGCTCCTCCCCCTCCGCCTCGTAGGCGACCACCGGCAGTGCCTCGCCACCCGCGACTGTGACCGTGGCCTCGGGTTGCTTGCGCAAATTGAAGTACCAGGCGGGGTTCGAATGCTGTCCGTAGTTCGAGGCGATCACCACGATCCGGTCCCCGTCCCGCATCCCCACCAGGGGGACGGTGCGCCTCGCCCCGCTCTTCGCCCCCGTGGTGGTGAGCATGACCAGCGGTAGTCCCGTGAGGAGTGTCGTAAGGGTGTTGCGCCCCTTGGTCAGCCGGTAGACGGGCCCATCGACGTGGTGAAGCGTGCGGGCGAAGAACCACGCCATGGGTTTGGTCCCGGCAAGGTCGCGCATCACCCGGTACACCGGGTTGACGTCTCGGTACCTCGACGATCCCGACATCGGTCAGCGTCCCAGCACCACGGCGGCCTCCGCCGTCAACGATGAGAAGGTCAGCGTCTCTTCCAGGTACAGCGTCACCGACTCGGCCGTATGGCTGTCGTACCCGATCGACAGGTCCGAACCCAGCGTGAGTTGGTTGT
Organism: Rhodococcus sp. NPDC055112; assembly: GCF_053607505.1. NCBI lineage: Bacteria > Bacillati > Actinomycetota > Actinomycetes > Mycobacteriales > Nocardiaceae > Rhodococcus > Rhodococcus sp. NPDC055112. The sequence goes on along the minus strand of NZ_JBSGTR010000055.1, from coordinate 7,533 downwards.
CGCCGCCGCGAGTGGACAGCACGTAGCCGCCCGCCACCGCCGGGGCCCAGATGATGTCGCCGACGAGATCCTTGAGGTGATGGAACACCGGGTGACCCTCGTCCCTGGTCTCGCTCACCGCGGTGTAGGTATCCGCGTCGAGCACCAGGGAATACGGTCCCTCCACACCCGCCAGTCGCAGCGCCGACAGTGCGGAGGCGACGGCGTCGGGGACCAGCAGCGGGTCCTCGGGCAATGACAGCGGCGGGTTGCTGCTGGACGGCCCGAGACCCACGATGCCTGCCTCCTCGAAACCGGCGAACACGGTGCGGTCCTCGGCGAACGCGATCGCCTTGGCCGCGTCCTTGACCGGCTGCCAGTCGGAGTCCAGCGACCCCCGAGCCACGTCGTCGATCTCCGCACGGCTGAGCGTGAACGGGAAGCGCAGCTCGACGAGCGGGTGTACCTCGCGGAGCTGTGCCCGAATCCTGCTGTCCGACGCGGAGATCGAGCGCACCCGGCCGAGGTTGTGCGCGGAATAGGAGTAGCCGAACGGCCCGGCGACGTCGACCACCCGGCGCCCGGCGACGTGACGCTTGAAGGTGCGCGCGGCCTCTTCGCCGATCTGCTCCCACGCGGCCTCGGTCACCGGTGCCAGGTTCCGGTGCAGATTGCTCGAATCAGTCATTGCGCAACTCCTTTGAGATCACCGATTTTCAGGGACAGGTCGCGCGGCGCAACCTCTTCCGGCTCCGCTTCCTCGACGTCCGGCACGGGGATGTCGGCCAGCGCCTCCAACAGGTCCTGGCTCGGCACGAAGAACAGGGTCCCCGTTGCCGCATGGGAGAAGTCCAGGATCCGGTCGTGGTTGCCGGGGGGATCGCCGAGGAACATGTGCCGCAGCATCAGCTCCGTGACGGCGGGGTCCTTCGCGTAACCGATGAAGTAGGTACCGAACTCGCCCGCGGAGAGAGAACCGAACGGCATGTTGTCGCGCAGGATCTCGCGCTCGGTCCCGTCGTCGTCGACGATGGTGTTGAGCGCGACGTGCGAGTTGCTCGGCAGGGCCTCGTCGTCGAGTTCGACGTTCTCGAGCTTCGTCCGTCCGATCACCCGCTCCTGCTCCTCGGTGCTCAGCTCGGCCCATGCGGCCATGTCGTGCAGGTACTTCTGGACGATCACGTAGCTGCCGCCCGTGAACGCGGGGTCCTCCACCCCGATCAGGGCCGCAGCGCCCGCACCCGCCCCGGTCGGGTTCTCGGTCCCGTCGACGAAACCGAGCAGGTCGCGGGCGTCGAAGTAGCGGAACCCGTACACCTCGTCCGCGACGGTCGCCGCGTCGCCGAGCGCCGTCATGATCAGGCGCCCCAGCTCGAAACACAGGTCCGCACGTGAGGCCTTGATGTGGAACAGCACGTCCCCAGGGGTTGCGGGCGCGCTGTGCGCCTCGCCTCGCAGCGGGACGAAGGGATGCAGCCCCGACGGTGTCTCGCTCGGCCCCACCCGATCCCAGAACTCCGAACCGAAACCCACCACGCAGGACAGGGACCCGGCGAGTTCCCGGAATCCCACCGCCCGGACCAGCGACCCGACGTCCGAAGCCACGTCGCGGAGGGTGACCGCATCCCCGGTGCCGGGGCCCGCCGTCATCACCAGGAAGAGGGCCGCCGCGCTGAGCGGCTCGAGGACCGGCTGCGGCACCGGTGGCGATTCGGGATCGGTCATATTTCTCCCAGTACCTCGCGCGGGGCCGAGGATCACCGCCCCGCTCGCATCGATGCTCTCCGGATCGAGCCTAGGCGAATAGATAGGCTGTCGCCCGAGATCGCGTGTCGGTCCGGCGGCGCGACGCGCGAACCCCCGGCGAGCGCGGCAGCAATGAGATGGGGGAAGACATGGCCGCGGGGCTTGGGCTGGGGGTCGGCGGTACCAACGCCGTTGCGGTCCTCCACACCACCGAAGGTCCTCGAACCGGCGCCGAGCCGGCCACCATCGCTCGCCGCGCCACGTTGCAGTTGACGGCGGCGGGCGAGGCGATCCTCGGCTCACCCCTCGATGCGCCCGACGTCATCGCCGGGTTCGCCGCGCACGCAGGCGATCCGGCCGGGCTCGTGATCGGCGACGGCAGCGCGTACCTGGCCGAGGACCTGGTCGCAACCGCCATGCACAGCCTCGTGCACGAGGCGGCCGAGGCATTCCCCGGCCTCTCCGAACAACCCGAGATCGCCGCCACCCACCCCGCACGCTGGTCGGACGCGACCACGCAGTCGATGGCGGACGCCCTCGTGCACGTCGGGCTGGCCGGGGTGACGCTGGTCCCCGAGCCGGTGGCCGCGGTGGCCTGGCTCGAGGCGGAGCACGGCACGCTCGGCGACGCGATCGTCGCGGTCTACGACCTCGGCGGCGGCGGGCTCGACATCTCCCTGGTGCGCACGGGCACGGACGCCGGGCTGCTCCGGCCGTCGACCTTCACCACCCGCTTCGGCGGCGACACCTTCGACCAAGCGATCCTCGAGCACGTACTGGGCTCGGCCGCCGGTGACCTCGGGCCGGTGGACCCGAGCGATCCGGCCACCCGGGCCGAGCTGTCGGTGCTGCGGCGCCGATGCACCGAGGCCAAGGAAGCACTGTCCGCGGCGACCGAGACGCAGATCGCGGTCGAGATCGCGGGCGCCGCTGTCACCGTCACCCTGCTGCGCAGCGAGCTCGAGGAGCTGCTTGAGTCGTCGATCACCGGATCGCTCGACCTCGTCGAGCAGACCATCAGCGCCCACGACCTGGTGCTGTCGGACGTGTGCGCGCTGCTGCTGACCGGCGGCGGCTCCGCGATGCCGCTGGTGTCGCGACTGGCCGAGGCGACCATCGGCATGCCGATGGTGCTGTCTCCCCGGCCGGGACACACGGGCGCACACGGCGCCGCGATCATCGCGTCGGGCGGCGCTGCGGATGATGCCATCACCACGGCGGCCCTAGGGGCTGCGGCTGCGGTGGTCCGCACCGACATCGATGGCGACGCCGATACCGTGACCATGCCCGCGGTGCCGGTCGCGGGCCCACCGACGGCGTTCACCGAGGCCGGTCCCGGCCGCCCGGTTCTCCCGGTCCTGCTGGACCCGGACCCGATGTCGCCCTCCCCTGCGGCGACGCCGACCGTCGCGGCGCCCCGCTTCCGGTTCCAACGCACCACGGCGATCACCGCGGCGGCCGGTGCGATCCTGGCCGTCGCACTGGTCGGCCTGGTGGTGAGCCTGCGCTCCACCGATGCCCCCGCGACCGCGGTCCCGGTCATCGCCCCGTCCACGACACCCAAGGTCACCGTCTCTCCGAGGCCGACCACCACGACGACGACCAAGGCACCCGCGTCCACGACGGCTCGGAGCAGCAAGTCGTCGAGCTCCGCCTCGACCGCGCCCACCACCACCGTCGCCCCCACGACCCACGCCCCGCCGCCGGTCACCACGACGCCGCCCGCCCAGCCGAGCCCGTCCCACAGGCCGACCACCACAACCACGAAGACGACCACGAAGACGACAACCGAGCCAACCACGACGACCCAGACGCCCACCACAACGACCACGACCACCACGAAGACGACCACCGCGACCACCCCCGCGGACGGAGCGGCCGTAGCCTGACGCGCCGGGCGCGCATTGCCTACGGTCACCCAATGACCACAACCCGTGCCACCACACGTCGAGCGCTCGCCGCCGCCGGTGTCACCGTCGTCCTGTGGGCCTCCGCCTTCGTCTCGATCCGCAGCGCCGGGGCCGCCTACTCCCCCGGCGCGCTCGCCCTCGGCAGGCTCCTTTCCGGGGCTCTCGTCCTCGGCGCGGTCCTGCTGATCCGGCGGGAAGGGTTGCCGTCGCGGGCGGCCTGGACGGGGATCGCGGTGTCCGGTCTCCTGTGGTTCGGCGTCTACATGGTGGCGCTCAACTGGGGCGAGCAGGAGGTGGACGCGGGCACGGCCGCGATGGTCGTGAACATCGGGCCCATCCTGATCGCCCTGCTCGGCGCCCGGTTCCTCGGCGAGAAGCTGCCGCCCCGGCTGATCGCGGGCATGACGGTGTCCTTCGCGGGCGCGATCGCCGTCGGGCTGTCGATGTCCGGCGAAGGGCACTCCTCGGTCCTCGGCGTCCTGCTCTGCCTGCTCGCGGCCGTCGCGTACGCGGGCGGCGTCGTGGCACAGAAGCCCGCCCTGGCGCACGGCAGCGCCCTGCAGATCACGACCTTCGGGTGCCTCGTCGGCGCGGTGGCGTGTCTGCCGTTCGCCGGGCAGCTCGTCCACGAGGCGAGCGGGGCACCGCTCGCAGCGACCCTGAACATGGTGTATCTCGGGGTGTTCCCGACCGCCCTCGCCTTCACGACCTGGGCCTACGCCCTGGCACGCACGACGGCGGGCCGGATGGGCGCGACGACGTACGCCGTGCCGGCCCTGGTCGTCGTGATGGCCTGGCTGTTCCTCGGCGAGCTGCCGGGACTGCTCACGCTCGCGGGCGGGGCGCTCTGCCTGGCGGGCGTTGCCATCTCGCGCTCCCGACCGAAGCCCTCGAAGGCTCCGGCCCCGAGCGTCGAGACGGCGTAGCGGGTTCGCCAACCGGTCTGTCAGGCACACGGGCGGCCGAGCCACACTTGCCCTAAGGTGGAGCGCTGATACATCCGCGCACTCGACGAAGGGTCTTCATGCGTCTCCGGCTGGCGTTCCGCGCCGCAATCCTCGCCTCGGCCACCCTGCTCCCCCTCTCCGCAATCGCACAGGCCGAACCGCATGAACCCCAGTCGAATTCGCCCGCCGAGGTCGCGCAGCAGCTGCCTGCCGAACTCGTCGACGCGATTGCCCGCGACCTGAGGCTGACCCCGCAGCAGTACATCGAGCGTGCCGAGGCCGCGCAGCGACTGGCCGGCTACGCGCAGACCCTGCGCGAGGGCAGCCCCGCCACCTACGCCGGTTCCTGGATGGGCGTCGACGGCGTCCCCGTCGTCGCGGTCACCACCACCGCCGAAGCGCAGCGGGTGGCCCGCGACGGCTATTCCACCCACCTCGCCGCGGTGTCCGCGAAGGATCTCGAGGGTTCGCTGGCACAGGTCAACCAGTGGATCCTCGGGCTGCCGAAGGACGTCTCCTCAGAGATCAACTCCGCCTCCATCGACGTGCTGGAGAACCGGGTGGTCATCGACGTGGTGAACAGCCCGATCGGCCGGGCGCTGAACCTGCCGACGCTGCTGGCCGGGCTGAAGGTCGTGCTGACCCCCGGTGGCCAGCCGCCCGTCGACCCGCACGCGCAGGGCGGCGACACCTACATCACCACGCCGCGCCCGATCACCCGCGACGTCGACCCGGGTGAGATCGGGGTCTGCTCGTTCGGCTTCAACGCCGTCGACGCCGCCGGTGCCCCCTACAACCTCAGCGCGGGCCACTGCGATCCCTCGCAGGAGAACGCGAAGGTGCCCGCGGGCGCCCCGGTCTACCTGCCCGATTTCGCCGATGTCACCCGCAGCACGCAGATCGGTACCTTCCGGCACTCCGCGATGGGTGCGGCCGCGGGCGGCCTGGACTACTCGGTGATCAAGCTCAACGACGCGGGCACCGCCGCCGGGCTGGACAAGCCGACCGTCCGCGGGGCCAACGGCACCACCGTCACCGTGACCGGCACCGCGCGTCCGGTCATCGGCGCGCCGATCTGCAAGTCCGGCCAGACCTCCACCTTCACCTGCGGCCTTGTCCTCGCCGACAGCGTCGACGCCCCGCTGCACATGGCCGACGGCAGCACCCGCCTGGTCCGCGGGTTCGCGGGCTCCACCTGCACCCTCGGCGGGGACAGCGGCGGCGCGATCCTGTCCGGGACCAGGGCCCTCGGCATCACCAGCGGCTCCAACTCCGGCGGCGCCCCGAACTGCACGGAGGCCAACCTCGTGCTGGCGCCCGAGGGCGGCACCGCGAGCATCGGCATCCCGATCGAGAAGATCGTGACCCACGCGAACGCGGCTCTCGGCCTCGACCTGCGGGTCCGGGCCGCCGACGCGCGCCGCTGAGCCCAATCATCCGACAGATTCCGGTAGGCAACGGCGGGCGTAACCCATATAGTCGCTACAACTGACCCGGCCCCTTCGGCTTGGTCATGCCCGCATGCCCTCAATCCGAAAGGTCCCCATGCGTAGCGTTCGCGCCCGCCGTGCCGCGATGATCGGCTCTGCGGCCCTCCTCTTGATAGCGCCCGGCGCGGCCCTCGCACACGCGGAGCCCGCCGCTCCTACTCCCGCGACCGCGCTGCCCGCCGACCTGGTTGCCGCGATCCAGCGCGATCTCGGCCTCAGCCCGGCCCAGTACCTCGACAAGGCCGAGGCCGGGCAGAAGCTGGTGGAGTTTGCCAACACGCTGCGCGGAAAGTTCCCCGAGTCCTTCGCGGGCGCCTGGCTCGACCCGGCAGGTTCGCCGCTGATCGGCCTGGCGGACGGACCGGGCAAGGCGGCCGCCAAGGCGGCCGTCGAGGCAGCCGGATACAAGGTGAAGGACCTGCCGCGCAGCGAGCGCGCGCTGCGCGACCAGCTCGGCCACATGAACAGCTGGATCGAGAAGCTCCCCGCCCCGCTGTCCGGTCTCATCAGTGGCGCCGCGATCGATACGGTCAACAACGACGTCGTGTTGCGCGTCCAGAACACCGCCGAGGGCCAGGGTCTGCAGCTGCCCGACTTCCTGGAGTCCGCGCGCGTGGTGCTGGCGCCTGCGCTCGGCTCGTCCGCGCCGCCGGTCGCCGAGAGCCCCGTGGCCGCCGACGCCCGCCTCGGTGGCGACGCCTACGCCGCCGAGAACGCGGACGGCGCGTTCCGTTGCTCGCTCGGCTTCAACGGCACCGACGGTTTCGGCCGCGCGGTGAACATCTCCGCCGGACACTGCGACCCGAACCGCGACGCCGCGGGCACCGGTGCCGCCTCGATCGCCTTCGAGACGCACGGCGCCAAGTTCGGTGATCGCTTCGGCACCTTCGCCAAGTCGACCGTCGAGGGCCTCGACTACTCGGTGATCAAGATCGACGACGCCGCCACCAAGCGATTCGAGAACAACTTCGTTCGCGCCCCCGGCGCGAACCCGGTGCCGATCACCGGCACCGCCGATCCCGTCGTCGGGGCGCCGGTCTGCAAGTCCGGCCTCACCACCGGCTTCAGCTGCGGCACCATCAACTCCGTCAACCAGATCGTGGACGTCGGAACCCGCACCCTGAAGAACGGCTTCACCGCGAACATCTGTGCGCTGCAGGGCGACAGCGGCGGCGCCGTCGTGACCGGCACCAGGGCGCTTGGCATCTCGAGCGCGTCCAACGTCGGCGACATGATGTACTGCGAACTGGCCTCCGTGGTGACCACGCTGGTCGGTGACAGCCCCCAGCTGTACGCGACGCCGATCAACGCGATCCTCGCGGCCAATCCGGGCCTGAAGGTCCGCACGGGCTAGACGAGAACTCTCAGCCTCACGAAAAGGGGCCTCGGACGCGAACTTTCGCGGCCGAGGAAGGCGTCGCGTTCCACGACCTCCATGAGGCCGAAGTAGACGGCCTCCTC